>CAUZCF010000001.1:0-50330 GCA_963578425.1 Gammaproteobacteria bacterium
ACAATGGTCAGGACACTTCATTGAAGATTCGAGAACTGAATAACTTACCACTTAATAGCATTGAAGAAATGAATCAGGGTATTTTTGATATTTCATGGTGTGAACAATACGATGAGGATGGGTTGCTAGATCAAATTCTAGATCAAGAACTAAATTGCCCAACAGGTTATTCAAGAATCACTTTGATGGAGACCTTTGATGAGGTGAAAGAAGAATTCAATATTGGTTATGCTCAACGGATTAGGGGAGGAATTGAACAGTTTGGAGTGCTACCAGATTTAGGCATTGAAGTAATGGCAAGTGGTGATATCACCTATAAGGGCGGAGGTTTAGTTGAAATAACAAGTGGTGAGCTTAAAGGAACCAAACTTATTGTCCGGCCAGACTTTCACCCGAACAAACCAGAATCTTTCTCCTATCAAGACAGTTACAGGCATGAAAACTCAAGTGACCCTTACACAGATGCTAATGCTATCAGACCATTTAATGAGTTTATTAACTACAATAGCCATCTAATTAGTGCTTGGTTTGATTTTACTGCTCTCATTGGCAGACAAGCTAAAATTAATTCTAATACTCCTTTACCAATAATGAAAAATGCCATTTCTGAAGCTATATATTTTGGACCCTATCGAACAATTGTGAACTCACCTGCTTCAGTATCAATCCCTATTGATGTCTCTAAAATTGAAAATAAAGATAAAATCAGAGCTTATATATTTAATGATCTTTCTAGAGAATATGATCCAGTTTTTGAGGTACCAGGCGGACAAAGCATTCGAGTCGATTGGGACAAAGGAATTGTTTCATTCGATACTCAAGTTCTTGGTATTTTTGTTATCGGAAACTAAAAAAAATACTTTATTGACAAATGAACCACTCAAGAAAACTTATTTGGCTTCCCAGAGACAGTGAATCTAGCCTATTAATTGATTACATGAACTTTTTAAATATTGAGCATAATCAAACGTTCAAAAATTATGAACAACTGTACCGATGGTCGGTAGAATACCCCGAGAATTTTTGGTCATCTTTTACTCAGTTTGCAGGCATTAATTTCAAAAAATCTTCATCTAAGATTCTTGAAATAGGTGACCAAATGATTGATTCAAAATGGTTTGTTGGCTCTAAACTTAATTTTGCAGAACATCTTATATCTAGGAAGGACAGTCATCCTGCAATTATCTATAGAGATGAAAAGGGCCGTAGAAAAGAATTATCTTATAAAGAGCTTTTTGATCAAGTGCGTTCATTTGCTAAAGCTCTAGTTGATCAAGGAGTCAAAGAAGGTGACGTTGTTGGCGCCATCATGACTAATTGCCCTGAAACCATAATTGCAATGCTTGCCAGCAGCGCAATAGGTGCTGTTTGGACTTCTTGTTCACCAGATTTTGGTGTTGATGCAATTTTAGACAGAATTGGACAAGTTAAACCCAAGGTATTAATTGCTATCGACCAATATGAATACAACGGGAAAAAATTTAATTTAATGGAAAAAATAACAGCAATTTCAAAAAAGTTGGAAGGCTTATCTAAAGTCTTTGTGGTTCAACATTTAGATACAAAAATTGATTATAAAAGCATAGAAAATGCTGTTCCATTTAGTGATCATTTGAATCAAGATGAAGCACTACAATTTAATGCCTTACCCTTTGACCACCCATTGTTCATAATGTATTCATCTGGAACCACCGGTAAACCAAAGTGCATTATCCACTCTGCTGGGGGAACACTAATTCAACATATGAAAGAACACCAACTGCATTTGAACTTGAAACCAGATAATAGACTATTCTTTTTTACTACATGTGGTTGGATGATGTGGAATTGGCTTGTCAGCGCATTGGCAAGCAAAGCTACGATTATTCTTTATGAAGGGTCACCATTTTATCCACATAATGAGTTTTTATGGGCTATTGCTGAGGATGAAAAGATCAGTCACTTTGGTATCAGTCCTCGTTATATCACCACGATGATGAAAGAAAACATAAAGCCATTAGAAAAGTACAATCTGAAATCACTACAAACTATTCTTTCAACTGGCTCACCATTACTCTCAGATCATTTCCAGTATATACAGGATGCTATCAAGAGTGATGTTCAAATATCTTCCATTTCAGGAGGGACGGACATCATTTCATGCTTTGCCCTGGGTAATCCAATAGTTCCTGTGTTTGATGGAGAAATTCAGTCCATTGGCTTAGGGATGGCTGTTAAAGTTTTTAATGACGCGGGACAAGAAGCGGCGAAAGAAGAGAAAGGTGAACTGGTCTGTACACAGCCCTTTCCTTCTATGCCTATTGGGTTCTTTAATGATCCGGATAAAAAAAAGTATAAACAGAGTTATTTTAATAAATTTGAGAACACATGGGCACACGGTGATTTTGCAACAATTACTGAAAATAATGGTGTAATCATTTTTGGTCGATCAGATACCACTTTAAACTCAGGAGGGGTAAGAATTGGGACTGCTGAAATCTACCGTCAAACTGAAAAATTGCCTCAAATACTAGATGCTGTGGTAGTTGAAACAACTAAAAACTCTGAGCCAATTGTAACTTTATTTGTGGTATTAAAAAAAGAGGAAAAACTCACTAATGATTTAGTAAAAAAGATTAAATATGAGCTTAAAACCAATGCCAGCCCAAGACATATTCCGAAACATATAATTCAAGTTGATGATATACCCAGAACCAGAAGTGGCAAAATTTCTGAATTATCAGTCAAAGCAGCAATTGAAGGAGAGGAGATAAGAAATATTGATGCCCTAGAAAATCCTGATTCACTATCTATTTATAGAGAGTTTGCAAAGGAAAACTGACCTCATAATGAAATGCAATTAACATAAAAGAAATAAACAATTATTGATTACTTCACTGGAGCCGGAGTTTGCTCTATCGCATAAAGCTCAAGACTTGAAAGACTTGGTGTTTTTGGATCATAGGTCTCAGGAGCAGTAAAATACTTTGGATAATTTTTTTCTACATAATCCAGTACCTGTCGACTATGAATTTCTTCTAGATCTTCACCAGAACCCATAAAGGCTGAGTATATCATGTGTCCTGGGGTATCACCCATATACATCCACGGAAGCCATGGAGCAACTCGATTCCAAGTGCCACTAAAGGGTAAGGTGGTATAACTTGGATCCTGCATCTTTTGAACATCAACATGATAAGCAAAAGCCTCACTCACTTGCACCATAGGTCCTGAAGATTCGCGTTTCCATTTATTTGGATTAAGAGCATTTGGATAAAAAAGATTGATATGTATCTCCATGTCTAATCGATCACCCCGTTGTTGCCACGGTAAAATAAATGGAATCTTTGGTGGTTCCTCTTGGTTTAAATCACCAAATTTTGGTGGCGAAGGGAAATAATCCTCAATCACATAATTAAAAGGATCATTGGTTATAGGAACAACCCTAACCACCTCATTGGTCATTGGATTTTTATACTCCTCTAAGACTTCGCCAGATCTCAGATCAGTATAAAGAGCAACCTCTCTAAGAATTTTAGCAAAAGACCCATCAGTTTGCTGTTCTAGTCTAGACACCCCAAACCCTGCTACACCAAGAACATCAAGTATGGGTTTATGGGGCCTAATAGCCATAACATAACCTTTAAACCAACCGATTTTTTGTTTTGATTCGTCTAAATCACCATTCAGCCTAGAATAGGCTAATTTATTACCTACGCCTGTACTAAGATCTAAATAAGGTCCATTTAAGGCATCACCTCTCGCACCCCCATAGGCAGAGGGTAAATCAGCATTAGCCTGCTGTGAAAATACACTTAGAGCTGCAGCACCTGCACTCAAAGCTCCTAAATTACCGATGTTCTTAAAAAATTCTCTTCGTTCCATATTTAAACCTCAATCAATTTGAATTATTTTTTCTACGCTCAAAGAATAACAATAACAGCGCTAAAGTTAAAAGGGCAACATTGGCAAACCCTACCATGGTAAACGGTGCTGTTGGGCCAACGTTATCAAATAAATAGCCACCAATACTGGCAACTAATAGAATACCAATTGCCCCGAAAAAACTAAAGCCACCAATGACAGCGCCCCGACCTTTTGCTGGCGCAGCACTGCCAATCAATGATATCGCAGAAATATTAGCAAAAATTTCACCCAGCCCTAAAAGCGCTGCTCCAAAATACATTTGCTTACTAAAAATATCATCAATAAAGCCAAGGTATAGATATCCACAGGCTGCAATAAACATAGAAATTGCTAAGGCCATAACACGATCAACTTTATCTATAAAAAAATTGATCAAAACTGCTCCGGGAATAGCAAAAGCTTGAACCATCACATAAAAACCTGTCGATAATTTAAATGCTTCAGTTCGACTCATCTCCATGGTGATAGCCTCGTTAAATAGCCATAATGAGAAAAACGTGCTCACCACTGATAAATCTCCTCTTGATACAACCCCAGCAGTATAGGCGAGAGCAACTCTTGGGTTTCTAGCTTCTTTAAATGCTATTGCTAATGTAGAAAAATAAGACCCTTTTTTAGTGACCTGAACAGGCGCACCTTTTTTTAAACCAGTAAAAAGGACAGTAGAGACAATTAAAACCATTACAGCAGCACACCAAATTGTATATTGGCCAGATATCGCACTATCAAAACCCTGATTAACAAAATACTCCGGAAGTTTTCTAAAGCTTCCTATGATGAGAACCAGGCCTAAACCGTTCAAAATCGATGTGGTTGCAATCAGTTTTCCACGAGTGCTCTCATGAACGTAATCATTAGCGGTTGTGGGTAGCATCACTGTATTACAAGCACAGCCTAGGGCAATAAAGATACGAAAAATGATGAGCTCAGTGCTATCTCCAGCAAGCGGATAAAGAAAATAGCCTATGCCGAGAAGAACAAATCCTATGGAATATACAATTCTTCTTCCAACTCTATCTGAAAATGCACCAGCTAATCCGATCACACAGACCACAACTATTTCTTGCATTGCGGTGAGTTTACCTGCTAGGGCTCCCGTTTCATTTTGAGGAATCTCAAGTATATCGAACACCAATGGACCAAAGACATTTACTAATGCCATACTGGCAATACCGAAGAATGCACCAAAAAATAACGTGAAAAGATGACGCTTTTCAATATCTGGCATGAGAGTTATAGGGCCAAACTTTATCCCCATTTCTTCAATATTATTCTTTGACGATTCAACTGGTTGATTCATAATCACTTGATAAAATAAATATGTGCACAAAGCATAACAATAAAGGCCCATCTATGATAAAGAAAATATTAAAAATAATTGGCTGGATTATTCTTTTTATTCTTCTATTTAGTCTATGGATGTTACAACGGATGGATACCTTTAAGACGATCACTAACAATACTCCAGAGATTTGTGAAAGTTTTAAAATGAATGGAAGCGCTGAGGATATCGAGATCGATTACACAAGAGGCATAGCTTATCTTTCTATCCAAGACAGAGAAGCCTTGATTAAAGGAGAAAATACTCAGGGGTTCATAGGAAAAATTGATCTGAATAAAAAACCCTATACTTTAGTCTCTGCCTTATCAAAACAACCTGAACACCTCAGACCGCATGGCTTGAGCTTATATATAGACAACAGAGGCAAGCGCCATCTTGCCATCATTAATCATCCAAAAAATAGAGGCGAAGAACCCGAAGTGATTGATCTCTTTTCTGAGACAAACAATGGTGTGTTTGATTTTGTGAGAAGCGTCTCTGATCCATTGTTTCAAAGTCCAAATGATGTCCTTCTTGTCGATAAAGAAAAATTCTATGTGGGCAATGATAAGGGTGGGGTCAGCACTTTAGATAAAATTCAAGAGCAACTGGGTAGACCTATGTCGACGGTGGTCTATTTTGACGGTAAGTCAGCTAAAATTGCTATGGATAATTTGTCCTCTGTCTCAGGAATTAATCTATCACCAGATCAACTAACGGTTTATGCCTCAGAAACAAATGCAAAGAGAATGGCAGTCTTAAAACGCAATTTGAAAGACGGATCCTTAGTAAAAATAAACACAATAAAATTATCAGGATCGCCCGATAATATTAATGTTCTAAGAGACGGGAGTTTAGTGGTGGCGAATATTCCTAAAGTATGGGCATTAATACAACATTTCATTGCCCTCCAGAACAATGAATATAAGCCTGCCCCGTCACAGGTCATTAAAATTGATTTTGATGATAGGGGAAACCATACTGTCAAAGAGCTCTTTATGAGTGAAGGTAATGATATGTCAACCACGAGTGTTGGGGTAATCTGGTCTGATAAATTATTTATGGGCTCAATTGATGATAAGCAAATGTATATTTGTGAGTTATAGTTAAATACATGAGTGCACCAACTTTAAATGATTTTGAATCGCATGTCTCAAATGAGAGAACTCACTTATCGCAAGTGAGAAGAGCCTTTACAAAAAGCTTAGAGATTAAAAATGTTGACCCTGGTTTAGTACACTTTTATGTCGCTTGCTCAAATTATTTTGATTTCTCTCTGAAACGCTTAATAAAACAAGACTACATCCTCCATGATTTACTCTTACCTCATGTGGAAGCTGATAATACAGAATATAAAAATAAACTTGAAAGCCTATCAAATGGCCTAGGCGCTATGGAAGAATCAATGATTCAACTTAATAATGCTAAAGATAAATTAATCAAATCTGGTCTATATGAGATAGATTTATTTAAAAAAGAAGCAGCTCACTTTCTTGATGTTTTTTTAAATATGCTGGCAACAAATCGTCATTCTACCTATGATTTAGAAAAACAAGTTTTCAAACCTGAAGATTGGAAACAAATTGCAGGGGTGACTGCAGACAGTATTAATAGTGAAAAAACTCTCTATAACGATGTAAAATTATCGGCACCACAGGGTTGTGAGCCTCAAAGTTTTCCTCCAATAGGACATCATGAAAAACCAAAATAAATTAACGTCTTCAATACTCCTTATTCTAATTATTTGTAGTTGGTTGCCTAATAATAATTTGTATGCTTTCGAGAATGATGAGCCAACAGTCCTTATTACCGGATCAAATAGGAATCTAGGACTTGAATTTGTTAAGCAGTTTTCAAAAAAGAAGTGGAACGTCATCGCCACTGCAAGAAACCCAAAAGAAGCTGATGAATTACAAGAATATGCAGCTAACAATAATAATATTGTCATTGAGCTACTTGACATAACCAACAATGATCACATTGAGAATTTATCTTCCAAATATAAAAATCAAACAATTGATATTCTGCTTAATAATGCAGGATTAACTCCTAGACATTTCTCAGCATTTAGAAAACTATCTGGTGTTGACGAAGACATCACTAGAAAAAGTTTTGAGATTAATGCTTTAGGCACCATGAAGGTAATCCAAGCATTTATAAAAAATGTTGAACAATCAGAAAACGGGAAAATTATAGCCTTATCAAGTAAGGTAAGTTCATTCGGTGAAAGGCTTAAGATTCCTATGATGTACAGCTATGCAATGAGTAAGGCTGCCCTAAATAGCATGATTTATAGCCTTTCGTTTGAAACCAAGAAAAAAAATGTAGTCGTGATATCTCTCTCACCCGGCATGGTTAATACGACTCCAGGGACTGCGATCCCGTCAGCAATAGAAATTGATGAAAGTGTGACAAAGATGATGGCAGTAATAGAAAATCTAACTATGGATCAAAATGGTTTATTTATTGACTATGAGGATGGGAGAACCATTCCTTGGTAGAAGGCAACTGGGTTCTCGGAGAAAGAGTCGGTCTAATCGCTACCGCTTTCGATCACATTATAAAGCACGCTTGATGTACAGCTAGCCAAAGCATCATACTCGGCGTCCAGCGCCGCGCCCTCAGCCGCATAGTAAGCAGCAATATCGGCGGCATAGGTAACCAGGTCGGGGTAGGAATCGGTAAGCAGTACCACGCTAAATTCATCACCCACGAATGGAGTAGCGACATGACCTCGAATATCCCCTCCATAGTCTTGCTTATTCGCCCACGCAAGCCACTTGCCATGAATAGCACTGAATTCCTCCAATGTCTTGCCATCATTTAGCGTACACGTCCAGACCTGTTCCAGTCGTGTATCAGCATTGACTGAAAAACTGGCCATTAGCATTATTACAGCGCCTGCTAGACGCCAATTTAAACTAGGTAACTTCATTTCATATTCCTCTGCATTATTATTATTTAGACTTTTATAAAATTTATCACATAAAGTTGAACTATAACCCCATAATCTCAAAAGCCACCCTTTCTCCTGATTCCATTGCACCCTCCATGCCTCTATTTGAAACAGCTGTGTGCTCACCACAAAAATGAATCTGGCCATGTTGATTTCCAACAGAAGACCCAAATTTTGATATTTGGCCGGGACTCCAATAAGCCCAATCACCAATTGAGAATGGACTAAGAAACCAAGAATGATATGCGAGCGGCTCTAATACATTTTTTGTGCTTGGTCTTATTTCTTCAATTGATTTAATCACTGACAGTCTCGCTTCTCGCTGATTCATTCTGTCCAATTTCTCTGCAATAGGTCCCCTTAACCAAATAGTGAAACTATCCACTTGATCAGGTGTATTAACATGGCGATTTGCAATCATCATTCCTGATAGTCCATTGGTGTATAGATTTGGGCTCATTCCATCATTTTCCCAAAATGGAGCTTTAGGAACAACATGTAACATATTAATCTTTTGCGAACGTAGATTATTTATTGCTTCTGCCTGAGGACCTTGAACAGAAGGGCTAATATCAATGTTTTTTAAAACTGAAAAAGGCAGTGAACAAATAACATGATCTGCTTCATAGACTGATCCATCTGCACAACTAACTTTGGCTTTATTTGAGTAAGTTTCAATTGCATTGACACTTTTATTGAACAGCACTTGTTGCTCTAGACTATTGGCCATAGCTTCTGGAATAACCACATTCCCGCCTTCAGCAGATAAACTGGTCCTAAAACCTAAACGACTTTGTGAGCTAGCAAAAGCATTGACAAACATTAACATTAAGATAGAAACATCTTTGGCGTTATAGCCATGGGTGATATTCATGTTATAAACTAAATCAATGAAATCCTGCTTATAACCCTGTTGAATCAGCCAATCATGAACTGAAATATCATGTATAAAGTGTTTAAGGTTTATCCACTCCCCTGGTGTTTTAACAGGATTATTGTTGCCTAATAATTGATGAAACAAAGCATTTGGAGGCATGGCTTTCATTGCTTCTGGTAAAACATTTTTTGGATGATTAGCCCACTCACTCATTTGAATCAATTCACCATCAAGAGCTAGCTCTTGTTTTCTAAAATAAGGCAGGATTGGGCTTAAATCATTCAACTTAATATTAAAACGATTGGAAATATCAATAATTCTTGCATAGCCTGAACCAAAAGCAGTGCCGCCCGTCTCAGGGTTACCAGGAATATTTTTTTGAGAAAAAACTCTCCCGCCAACTCGATTATCTGCTTCTAATACAGTGACTTTATATCCCTCATCCTGAAGAATAGTGGCACTATACAAACCTGATAATCCAGCTCCAATAACAATGACATCAGCATGATTGCGAGCTTTAACATAGGAAGGCAGAAATGAAGCAATAGAAGCTGCAGCAAATGTTTTTAGGGTTTTTCGCCTATCCATTGATAGAATTTCAGAGACTTCTGAATGCAGCAGTTTACTCATTCCTTTAGAGTCAATATCTGATTAATCTCCTGATTATTAAATTCACTAATTTTCCCGGAAGGCCATTGAATTTCTATTAAGTCTATAGAGGTGTTATCAGCAAGACCAAAATGTACTCTATAATCATTAGCTGAATTATAGCCATGGGCACTTGTATGTTCCCGATGCTGAGTCAATGAGCCTGAGACTAGCTTAATCTTAGCTCCATAGCCATTTCTATTGCTTTCATCTCCTATTAAATGAAGTTTTATCCAATTATTGTTATTGCCTTGATTTCGCAGCAAGAAATTACGGTCTGATGGAGTGATTTGTTTGCCTGAGGAATAAAAAGTTCTGTTAGTAAAAAATAAATCTAGGAATCCATCATCATCAATATCAGCAGTTCCCACACCACTTCCAATGCCTAACCCTGTGGTTTTAGATCTAGTAGTCAGGTCAGAAAAAGTCAGGTCACCATTGTTCATGAATAATTTATTGTAATCAGGTTCGATGGCTATATAAAACTGAACAAAGATGGGTAAATCGATTAGATCATTAATCAGTGTGTCTTGTAATCCTCCGTTATTAACGTAAATATCCAATAAGCCGTCATTATCAAAATCACCCATTGCACAGCCCCGTGCACCTGATTTGTGACTTATTCCAGAAGTTAAAGTAATGTCTTTATACTGAAGTGAGCCAGTGTCTTTATACATACTGATATACAAACGATTTGATTGATCAGCGGTAGGTAAAAAGATATCCATGTCACCATCATTATCAATATCTCCGATGCATGCACCATTGGCATTACCCGGGTTTAGAAAAACCGTAGCTGAAGGCGGCCTAAAGGAGGTTGTTATGTTCTTAAAGGTGCTATCACCCTGGTTTAATAGCATGATTTTTCGATCACCCTCATTGGTCACCAGAAGATCAATTAATCCGTCTTGATTAACATCAGTCCAATTGGGAGAACCCTGTGAATTGGCTTCAGTCACCATGTCCAAGATACCGGTTCCAGATTCTTCAGTAATGTCAGTGAATGTGCCATCACCGTTGTTTCTAAAAAGAGCATTATCAATATCATATTCTGCACACTTCCAATACAGATCGAGATCGCCGTCATTATCAAAGTCTGCCCAAGCCACCCCTGCTCCAGTGTTACCAATACCGCCTATTTCTTGATCATTAGGAACATTTTTTCTAAATAAGTTTGCCTCTTTTGAAGCATTTTCAAAATTTGGACTACCCGTCTCAATTAAAAGGTTTTTATACAATGTTGTTGGCACATGGGTTGACCTATCTGCGGGGGGCATATTAGAGATCACGACATCCATATCACCATCATTATCATAATCGCCCCAAGAAGCGCCTCGCCCTAAACCTCCTTTATTATCGATCCCTCTCTCAACGGCAACATTGATGAATTCGCCATTACCATTGTTCTCAAACAATCGATTACCCTGGTTATCTCCGTGGTATTCGGTGGAAACATAAATATCAATATCACCATCATTGTCGTAATCAACAAAACTGGGTCCAGAACTATTAACTCCTTCATCAGCAACACCACGTAAATAACTCTCATCATCAAATTGAATCGGCGTTTGTATCGAACAGGCTGAGAGACTTAAAGCCAAGAGAGCTGTCGGAAGATGTGTTTTCATAGAATCGTTATAAATATTTGTTAAGCAAATATCATAGCATCAAACATGGTGCCTAATAACAGTAGACCTAAATGTATTATTGAGGCAAAAAAAGTTTTTTTAGCCCAACTCTTATCTTGCTTTCTAAGTAATTGAGCGCTGCTGTAGAGAAAATATAACCCTCCAGTTGAAGCAAATATTAGATACACCCAGTGCATTCCATAAAACATAAGAGTGAATGAGAGTAAGACCAACAATAAAGTGTGCCAAAAAATGGCATGACTTGTAATCGAAATGCTTTTTACGACAGGTAGCATTGGCACTGAAGCTTTTTCATAATCGTCTTTAAAACAAATAGCCAGAGCCCAAAAATGTGGTGGGGTCCACAAAAAAAGGATAATCGATAAAATAAGGGGCGCTGTTGAAAAAGTGTTACCTGTGGCAGCTGAACCAACGAGAACTGCAAAGCTGCCTGCAAGTCCTCCAATCACTATATTCATCCATGTTTTCCGTTTCAACCATACAGTGTAGATAATTCCATATGTAAAAATCCCTGCAAATAAATAGATGCTGGCCTCTAAATTAGCAACACGATAAGTAAAAAAAAGTGCAATACCACTGATAATAATCAGCCAAACATTCAATAAATTGCTTGGTTGAAGCTCTTGGGTTACAAAAGGTCTGTTTTTCGTTCTATCCATAATAGAATCTATGTCTCTTTCAAACCATTGGTTAAATGCACCTGAAGTTGATGAAGCAACTAGAACACAAACTGCCAATAATAGAATTTCAAGAGGTGTTAATGTTGAGGAAGGTGAAACAGCTATACCGGCAAGAGTACAAGCCATAATTAAAAATCCTAAACGAACCTTAGCAGCAATATAAATAAGATTTATTGTTTTACCTAGGGAGTTTTTTGACATCTTGTTTGGTGCTCATCCTTAAAAATAGAAGGCTATTATCAATGATCTTTAAGGAAAATTAAAAGAAAATATTTATGTTTATTTAAGAATCAGATTTTTCCTTAACTGAGATGCCTAATTCTTTTAATTGAGCTTTTCCAGCTTGGCTTGGTGCCTCTGTTAATAGGCAACTTGCAGTCTGAGTTTTGGGGAACGCTATAACATCTCTAATGCTAGTAGATTCAGTCATAAGCATTACTATTCGATCTATACCAAAAGCTATCCCGCCATGTGGTGGGCAACCATATTTCAAAGCCTCAAGAAAAAAACCAAATTTCTCTTGTGCCTCTTCAGCATTAATTCCGAGAATTTCAAAAACAGTCGATTGCATCTTTTGAGAATGAATTCTTATTGAGCCTCCGCCAATTTCGTTCCCATTCAGCACCATATCGTATCCTAAAGACACAGCTGTTTTTGGATCAGAAATAAGGTCCTTAGGATGATCAGTCACAGGAGAAGTAAACGGATGATGTTCTGACATCCATCTTTTCTCCTTAGGATCCCAATGAAACATAGGAAAATCAGTAACCCAAACTGGAAACCAGCCAGATTGCACTAAATTAAAATCTTTTGCTAATTCTTCTCTGAGTGCTCCAAGAGATGAATTAACAATATCTGATTTATCAGCACCAAAGAACACCGTGTCTCCATTCTCTAATTTTAAACGGCCTGCTAAAGCATCAACACATTCTTTGCTTAAGAATTTTAATATTGGAGATTTCATTCCTTCTATCCCCTTCTTATGGTCATGAACTTTAATATAAGCAAGTCCCTTGGCGCCATAATTAGCAACAAAATCTGTGTAATCATCAATTTGTTTTCTGCTGATATCTGGTTGATTCTTTAACACCAAACAAGCCACTCTAGACTCTTTATTTTTAGCAGGTTCAGCAAAGACTTTAAACTCAACATCTTTCATTAAATCACTGACTTCAATCAATTCCATATCAATTCCTAAATGGGGTCGATCACTACCAAATCGATTCATTGAGTCTGCATAGGTTATCTGAGTAAACGGTTGATCAAATTTGTAATTTAGCACCGTTTCAAAGAGATGTCTGATCATCTTCTCCATGGCTTCTTTGACCTGTTCTTTATTAACAAAAGACATTTCAATGTCTAACTGTGTGAACTCAGGTTGGCGATCAGCTCTTAAATCTTCATCCCTGAAACAACGTGCCACCTGATAGTACTTGTCAAATCCAGACATCATCAATAATTGTTTAAACAATTGGGGTGATTGAGGAAGTGCAAAAAAATCACCTTGTTGTGTTCTACTTGGAACCAGATAATCTCTAGCACCTTCGGGAGTAGCTTTAGTCAATATAGGCGTTTCTATCTCAATAAAAGAATCTGCATCAAGAAAATTTCTTAGTGTCTTAATAATCTGATGTCTTAATCTAAGATTTTCTGACATTTTTTGACGTCTAAGATCTAGGTATCTATATTTCAATCTAATGTCTTCATTTGCTGATTCATCGTGATGAAAAGGAGGTGTTAATGAAGTATTCAATACACTACCTGATTCAACTAATAATTCTATTTCTCCCGTTATCATGTTTGAATTAACAGTCCCCTCAGGTCTGTGCCTAATATTACCTGATACTGAGAGTACGTATTCACTTCGAATCTTTTCTGCTTCGGCAAATAATTCTTTGTTTGATGGATCAAAAACTAATTGAAGGATTCCTGAGGCATCTCTTAAATCGATAAAAATAACCCCTCCATGATCTCTGCGTCTATGAACCCAACCAGAAACGGTGATGCTCTCACCAATATGCTCTGTATTTAATTGTTCACAGTGATGGCTTCTAAGTGCTCTTTCTTTGCTCATATTTATTTTTTAGGTTGCAGTTAGGTCAATGTCAGATGAAGGAACAACAACGCCAAGAGATATAATCATTTTTAAGGCGTCCTCAACACTCATATCCAACTCAATAACTTCATCCTTTGGAATCAAAATGATATACCCTGAAGTTGGGTTAGGTGTGGTTGGAATAAACACACAAACAACATCCTCTCCACTTTTTTCTTGGATTTCTCCAACGTCTTTTGATGTCTGAAAACACAAACTATATAACCCTTTCCTAGGGTATTGAATCAAGAGAACTTTAGAGAAAGATTGGGTCTGATCTGATAAAATTAGCTCAGCAAACTTTTTAAGAGGGGTATAGATACTCCTAACCAGTGGAATTTTATCTAAGAATTTTTCCCAGGTCTCAACTAATGTTTTACCTAGATAATTAGCTGCGACCAATCCGGTACTAAATAAAATGATGATAGCCATGATGATTTCAAAACCAGGAATAGTCACGCCAAACAAGTTTTCAGGACGTAATCCTTCAGGAATAAGCAGATAAGTTTGACTCAATAAATCAAGCAAAATCTTTATAATGAAAATTGTAATTCCCAAAGGCAACCAAACCAATAAACCCGCTATAAGTATTCTTCTTAATTTTTTCATGTTATTTTAATTATGACATTACACGCTATCTTTAGGTGTTTTATCTTTAACTTTTCCATTCTTCTCAGGTGTTTTTTTAGTTTTATTTTCCTTAGTTTTATCTTCTTTAGTTTCGTCTTTCTTGACAGATGAATCATCTTTATTCTCAACTAAATTCTTTCGATTGCCTGTTTTGAAATCAGTTTCATACCAACCCTTACCCTTTAGGCGAAAGTTTGGCGCAGAGATGAGTCGTTTTAAAGATGTTTTATTGCAAGCTGGGCAATCTGACAACCTCGGCTCATTGATCCCCTGCAGAGCATCAAGTTGATGACCACATTGTGTGCATTCATATTCGTATATTGGCATTATCTTTAACTCTAATAATTAACTTAATAAAACCGAGTATATTACGATAGAGGCAGGATAATTTCTAAGTTTTAATATCCGGAAACTGTAAATTATTCATTGTATCTGCGTCCAATGCATTGCCTGATAGTTCTTTGATGATAGATTCCATGTCTTTTGGTAACTTTGATGAGAAAGAGATTAGCTCTTCTGTAGAGGGGTGTTGAAATGTGAGTTGACAAGCATGAAGAGCCTGCCTTTTAAAGGAGCGCAATGTCTTTTTTAAGCTTTCACTAGAGCCTTTAGGAATCATCAGCCTTTGCCCATAGAGAGGATCACCTAATATAGCATGACGAATATGAGACATATGGATTCGAAGTTGGTGTGTTCTTCCTGTTTCCAATCTCAATCCTATAAAACTATGACCTTGAAACTTTTTTAGAACACGGTAATGCGTGATCGAAGATTTACCAAATTTTGATACTTTATATTTTATTCGATTATTAGGGTCTCTAGATAAATTAACATCAATGGTTCCGCCACTGGTCATCTCTCCAATACAAATTGCCCGGTACTCTCTTTTTATTAGTCTTGACTGTAAAGCAGTATTCAGTGAGTTATAAGAGTTAGAGTTCTTTGCCACCATTAATAAGCCACTTGTGTCTTTGTCTAATCTGTGGACCAAGCCTGCTCTAGGTAATAACTTCAGATCAGGATGATGGTATAAAAGACCATTTTGCAAAGTTGAATCATGGTGACCATGGCCAGGATGAACAACTAATCCATGTGGTTTATCCACTATGATGAGGTCATTATCTTCAAAAATAATCTGGAGATTCATCTTTTGGGGATTGACCTCAGTGCGTTCCTTTAACACTGGATGAACTATAATGTGCTGCCCTTCTTGAACCTTAGTTTTAGCTTTAACTATATGATTATCAACAAGAATATTTCCTGTTTCTATCCAATCTTTGATGATGACGCGTGAATACTCCTTTAGGTATGAGCTCACCACCTTATCAACCCTTTGATTGTGTTCTTCAGTTAGAACTAGAAATTCTATTGCATCTTCTTTCATCTAATCTATTATGCCTAAATCTATGCGATTTATTTTAGGCTATAATTCAATAATAAAACTATCTAGGAAACAAAAGGGGCTGTAATTTTTAAAAATACACAAAAAATATTTTTTCTGATGGGTCTTATCCTTATCACTGCTTGCAGTAAAGATGAAGTAACAGACCTAAGATCGTCTTCTGAAGTTATTTATGAAAAAGCAAAATATGCGCTTGATAATAATAACTATAGAAACGCTACTCGATACCTAGAAGTACTCACTACTTCATTCCCTTTTAGCAATCAGGCCAAGCAAGCTCAGTTAGATTTAATTTATGCCCATTATCGAAGTTCTTCCTTTGAAGAGGCTATCGATGAAGCTAAGCAATTTGAAAAAGAAAACCCAACACACCCAAGAGTTGACTACGCTCTTTATATGAGGGGTTTATCTTCATTTGAAGGTCAACATGAATGGTATCATGAGATATTCGATGTGGATCTTACAAAAAGACCGCCAACAAAAACCGAAGAAGCCTTTTCTGTGTTTTCACAATTAATCAGACGATACCCTGATAGTATTTATGTCAGTGATGCTAAACAGAGAATGGTTTTTCTCAGAAACAGACTAGCAAAGTATGAAAATCATGTGGCCCAACATTACATGGAAAGAGGTGCCTATGTCGCTGCTATTAATAGAGCCAAATATGCCTTAGAACAATACAGCGGATCCCCATCCACAATTCAGTCCTTAGAAATTATTGCAAAGGCTTACGATAAACTTGGGATGACAGATCTTGCTGAACAAGCAGAAAGTATTTACATGGCTAATCAATTAAAGGATCCGAATCTTTCAGTTGAGATTGAAGACAGTGATCCTTGGTATAAAATCTGGTAAAGAATCAACTCAGAACTGACTTCATTTTTTCACCAATGAGTGCGGGGGATTCAACAGTATGAACGCCAGCTTCTTGTAATGCCTCGTATTTACTGTCTGCAGTTCCTTCTTTTCCCGTAACAATGGCTCCAGCATGTCCCATCCTTTTTCCAGGAGGTGCTGAAACACCAGCAATATAGGCAACCACAGGCTTGGTTACATGCTCTTTTATATATTCAGCTGCTTTCTCTTCATCAGAACCACCTATTTCTCCAACTAAAACAATGCCTTTTGTTTCAGTATCAGATTCAAATAATTCCAAACAATCAATAAAGTTTAAACCTTTTATCGGGTCACCACCAATCCCTATACATGTGCTTTGACCTAAGCCATGTTTAGTCGTTTGGTGCACGGCCTCATAGGTCAAGGTTCCTGATCTAGAAATAATTCCAATAGAACCTTTCTGATGAATGAAACCAGGCATAATGCCTATTTTAGATTCATCAGGTGTAATAATGCCTGGGCAATTTGGTCCCAACAGAACTGATAATGAATTCTTTAAAGAAGCTTTAATCTTGATCATGTCTTGCACAGGTATACCCTCTGTAATACAAACGATTAATTCCACCTCAGCCTCAATAGCTGCCATTATTGCATCTGCTGCAAATTTGGGTGGAACAAAGATCATACTAACCGCAAACTCTATGTTCTCTTTTGCCTCTATGACTGAATTAAAAACAGGAACTCCTAAATGCTCTTGGCCACCACGGCCTGGGGTAACTCCACCGACTATTTGTGTGCCATATTCAATACACTGCTCTGTGTGGAAAGTGCCTTGAGAGCCAGTAATTCCCTGACATATTATTTTTGAAGAGGCATTAACTAGGACACTCATTATGATCCTTTTACTGAGGTAACAATTTTTATCGCGGCATCGGTGAGGTCATCCGCCGGTATGATTTGCGCCCCTGCTTCTGCCAACATGTCTTTAGCTAAATCTACATTAGTGCCTTCCAATCTAACAACAATCGGAAAATCAATTTTAGATTCCTTTAAAGCTTCTGTAATGCCACTTGCAATAACATCACATCTAACGATACCTCCAAAAATATTAATAAGGATGCCCTTAACATTAGGGTTTTCCATGATAATTTCAAATGCAACTTTTACTCTTTCTGTGGTTGCACCACCCCCCACATCAAGAAAATTAGCAGGCTCGCCACCATGTAATTTAATTAAATCCATTGTTGCCATTGCTAAACCTGCCCCATTGACCATACAAGCAATATCTCCATCCAATGAAACATAGCTTAAATCATTCTCTGTGGCTTTAACTTCAAGTGCATGTTCCTGGTTAGGGTCTTTGTAATGCATCAATACTTCTTGTCTAAAAAGAGCATTACTATCAATAGTTATTTTTGAGTCTAGGGCAATAAGATGATTGGTTGTATCAATAATAAGAGGGTTAATTTCAATTAAATTAGCATCAGTCTTTTTAGCCAATAAAAAAAGTTTAGTCGTGATATCAATAAATTCTATGGTGGTCTCATTGATAAAACCAAGTTCTGTGGCCATATGAGATAATTCAGCTTCACTCAAGCCGTCAATAGGGTTTACAGTGTATTTGAGAATTTTATTTGGTGATTCATCTGCAACAACCTCAATATCCATTCCTCCTTCAGAGGAAGCAATAAAGGTCCAAGATTCTTTGGCTCGATCTATAAGTAGGCTTAAATAGAATTCAGATTTTATCTCTGTTCCACATTCAACATAGACGTAGTCAATTGGTAATCCGTTCTGATCAGTTTGCTTTGTAATAAGGCGAGAACCCAACATGGAAGATGCAATACTCTCAACTTCATCAATATTATTCGTTATTTTAACTCCACCTGCTTTGCCTCTGCCTCCTGCATGAACCTGTGCTTTAATAACCCAAGTGTCACCACCTAGTTGCTCAGCAATAGACTTAGCCTTAACTGGAGATGAAGCCACAGCTCCTTTAAGAATAGGTATACCTGCATTCAAAAATAGTTCTTTTGACTGAAATTCGTGTAAATTCATCAGATGAGAAAATTTAAATAATTATTACTCAGTTATAACAAGAGGCTATTTTCATCTAAACTAGTAATGAATTAAACCTTTTTATTATTTTTATGAAAGATACTTTAAAAATTGGATTAACAGGGGGCATTGCTTCAGGCAAATCAACTGTTTGTGACTTTTTCTCACAATTATCTGTTGAAATCATCGATGCAGATAAAATATCACATGATATAACGAAAAAGGATGGGCTCGCCTTTCAAGAAATTTTAGATCACTTTGGTAATAAGATACTGGGTTTAGATGGCGAATTAGATAGACAGAAATTAAGATCACTAATATTTAATGATGCAGCTGAAAAAAGAACCTTGGAAAAGATAATCCATCCAAAAGTACTTAATGAAATTAATAAAAATATCTCTGATTCAACCGCATCTTATTTAATAATAGCTGTCCCTCTCATGATTGAAACAGGCATGAATAAATTAATGGATAGAGTTTTACTTATAGATTGCTCAATTGAAACTCAAGTCAGACGATTGATTGAAAGAGACAAATGCACTAAACAACAAGCTCAGAGTATTATTGAAAACCAAGCAAGTTTAGAGAGCAAAAGAGCAATTTGTGATGATGTTATTGTTAATGAAGAAGGTACAAGTCTTGATCATCTCAAAACTGAAGTAATAAGACTAAACAGTTTTTACAGCAATCTAGAAATAAAAAGGTTACATAAATAACCCCAAGTGCTATTTTATAATTCTCTAACAATTGGTTTTATGTATGGAACAAGGGGTATATGAACTTCCATTAAATGAAAGATTAAGGACATTCATGAGAATTGAATTCCTTTATGCTCGCCTAAAATACTTCTCATCCGATTTAAAAGACAGTTGGGAAACTCGGACAGTAATTCATAGTATCTTGGAAATATATTCAATTTTATCTAGAACTGATGTGCGCAGAGAAGTTTTAGCTGATTTGGATAGGTACATAATGCAAATGCAACGATTTCAGTCAGTTCCTGATGCTGATTCTGATATGGTTACAAATACCCTTGAAGATCTAGAATTAATTAAAGAAGAAGTAGTCAATATAGGAACTGATTATCTCAAACCATTAAGGACAGATGGATTTATTGCATCTTTGTTACATCGGCATACTTTGCCAGGTGGTAAAGCTGAATTTGATTTACCTAAATACAAATTCTTTCTTGAAGGGGATAAGAAATTTGTTAGTAAAAAAATCACCACATGGGTTGATATTGTCCGACCACTGAGTGAAGGCATTGATAAATTGATGTGGATCATAAGGGAAAGCAGTGAACCGATTGCAACGATAGCTGTCGGTGGTCAATACAATCATCAAATAGAAAGGCGAACTCAAATTTCACTTGTGAGAATTTTTCTAAAAAATAAAAAAATATTCCCTGAAATTAGTGGTGGTAGGCACTTGATTGCCGTTCGGTTTTTTGAAAACATTGGGGATGATAATTATCAGCAATATCAAAAGAATGTTGATTTCAAAATTTCTCTTTGTTGATCTAGCTTAATAAATCATCAATAACCACTATACTTCCAGGCAAGATTTTTTTTTCCTTAAGGCGCTCCTTGCTCACCCATATAATAGCCTCTTCTTCATTAGCAATGGGCTTACCTGAATAACTGTTAACCCTATAAGGATGAAGTTCAATATTGAGGTTATCAAATTGACAAACAATAGAATCCATTGCATAGAATTCCTCAGCATTGATTGTGATCTCTTCTCTAAGCTCCCTGATTAGGGCATCCTCATTTGTTTCAGGAGGTTTAACCTTACCCCCAGGGAATTCTAGATAATCATCGTAGATAGGCTTAGTGCGCCTAGTTGATAAAAGGAACTCACCCTTTGAATTACCGATAATGCCGATTACTACCTGCAAAAGCTTTTTATTAATATTCACAAAAACCTATTGCTCTATAACCCCATGACATTTTTTATATTTTTTACCTGAACCACAAGGACATGGCTCATTCCTTCCTATTTTCTTCTGATCTCTTATAAAAGGTTTGGTTAATGTTTTTTCAGGTTCTGCTTTAGTGTCACCAGATTTAAATATAGAAGCATCTTTATGTTGAAGCTGAACTTCTTCAACATTTGGCATCTGCTTATTAACAGTCTCTGCATCTTCTTCGCCTTTGAATCGTGCCCTAGAAAGAATACTAATTACATTAAATTTAAGCTGATCCATCATAAAAGAGAACATTTCAAAAGATTCTCTTTTGTATTCCTGTTTTGGATTCTTTTGTGCGTAACCCCTTAAGTGAATCCCTTGCCTTAAATGATCCATTGCTGCAAGGTGTTCACGCCATTGCATATCCAGTTGCTGAAGCATTACAGCCTTTTCAATCTCTCTCATAGGTCTTTCGCCTATTGAGTTTTCTTTAGTGCTATAGTTTCGTGTGAATTCTTCATAAATAACCTTCCAAATATTGTCAGCATTTAATGAATCATCTTGATTTACAATTGATTCAAGATCTAAAGAAATCATAAAATCGTTATAAATAGACTGGCTCAAACCATCAAGATCCCACGTGTCTTCCATAGAATCCGGGTCGATGTATTGACTAGTCAATTCTTCAATAGCTTCTTCGCTTATCCCTTCAAGCATGTCATTGATACTTTCTGAAGTTAGAATGTCATTCCTTAATTGATAAATTACAGCTCTTTGATCATTAGCAACATCATCATATTCAAGAAGGTTTTTTCTCATATCATAATTATGTGATTCAACTTTTCTTTGAGCTCTTTCTATTTGACGAGTAAGTAAATTACTCTCAATAGCCTCACCCTCCTCCATACCAACTCGAGATAACATGCTCTGCGTTTTTTCAGGATCACCAAATATTCTTAATAAATCATCATCTAGAGATAAATAGAACCTACTTGAACCAGGATCTCCTTGTCGACCAGCTCGTCCTCTAAGCTGATTATCTATTCTTCTTGATTCATGACGTTCAGTGCCGATGATATGCAATCCCCCTGCCTCAATAACCATGTCATGTTTTGCCTGCCAATCCTCTTTGAGAAGTATAATTTTCTCATCGCTAAGCTCATCACCAGATAACTTTAATTGTGCTTCAAAATTACCCCCCAGAACAATGTCAGTTCCTCTACCTGCCATATTAGTAGCAATGGTTACTGCCCCTGGTTGTCCTGCTTGAGCAATTATTGTTGATTCTCTTTTATGTTGCTTGGCATTCAATACTTCATGCTTGATACCTTCTTTGTTTAAAAGACTTGAGATGTATTCTGAATTTTCTATTGAGGCAGTTCCAACTAAAATTGGCTGATTATTTTCTTGCCTATTCTTAATATCTTTAATGATATTGTTAAATTTACCGTCTCTATTTAAATACACTAAATCAGCTTGATCATCTCTAATCATTGGTTCATCAGTAGGTATAACAACCACTTCTAAACCATAAATTTGCTGAAATTCAAAAGCCTCTGTGTCAGCAGTACCAGTCATTCCAGAAAGTTTGTCATAGAGTCTAAAATAGTTCTGAAAAGTAATTGATGCTATGGTTTGATTCTCTTCTTTAATCCTCAAGCTTTCTTTTGCTTCAACCGCTTGGTGAAGTCCATCAGACCAGCGTCTTCCTGCCATAGTTCGTCCAGTGAATTCATCAACAATGATCACTTCTCCATCTTGGACAATATAATCAACATCCTTATTAAAGAGTTTATGCGCCCTAATTGCAGCGTTAATATGATGCATATATCTTATATTTTTTGGGTCATACAAACTTTCACCTTCCTCCAATAAATTCATCTTCATTAAAATTGTTTCTACGTTTGCATGCCCTTTTTCAGTGAGGTAGATTTGTTTGGTTTTTTCATCAATCGTATAATCATTTGTCTCTGATTCATTGATGGCAGGATTTAATTGGTTAACGATTGAATTTATTTTTTGATATAACTCAGTACTTTGATCTGCTTGACCAGAAATAATTAAAGGCGTTCTCGCTTCATCAATAAGAATCGAATCAACCTCATCAACAATAGCAAAAGCAAGTTTGCCTTGAGATTGAGAATCACTTTCATAAGATAAATTGTCTCTTAAATAATCAAAACCAAACTCATTGTTTGTGCCATAAGTAATATTACATTGATAGGCCGCCTTCTTTTCTGCTGCATTCTGATTTGATCTAATACAACCCACTGTTAAACCTAAAAATTCATAAATAGGCTTCATCCATTCAGCATCTCTCTCTGCCAAGTATTCATTAACAGTAACAATATGCACACTACTAGATAGTGAGTTTAAATAAGCAGGCAATGTTGAAACTAAAGTTTTACCTTCTCCTGTTTTCATTTCAGAAATTTTTCCATGATGTAAAGTGATGCCTCCAATCAATTGAACATCATAATGTCTAAGTCCAAGAGTTCTTATTGAAGCTTCTCTAACCACTGCAAAAGCCAATGGTAAAAGGCTGTCTAGGTCTTTATTTGACTCATAAAGAGATTTCAGTTCATCAGTTTTTGCTGATAAATCACTATCATTTAAGGCAGTGATTTCATCCTCTAAGGCATTAATCTTATGAACAATCTTGGAATACTGATTCAATAATCTTTGATTGCTGCTACCAAAAATTCTTTTAAATAATTCTTTCAAAAGTTGCCTCAGATATTAATTAGATCAGAAGTAAATATAAGTATTTAAGTTTATTAGGTTTTATGAACTGCTATTATAACCTGAAGGTAAAAAATATTATCATTGATAAATAGATAGATGGAAATGCAATGAAACACATTTCAGAAGTGCTAAAGAATAACTTAAGTAATTTTAAGAAAATCTCAGAATCCTTAGATCAAAAAACTATTATTTTAAAGAGTTTAAAGAAAAATATGGGTGAACTAGGTCAGCATATAACTGCTGCATATCTTGAAAAAAATAATACATTAATTATTGAATCAATTAATTCTGAAGCTTCATCAAGAATACGGTTTGAAGAACTAAGAATAAAAAAAATTTGTGCACAATTAGGAGTTGTTCCTAAGAAAATAAAGTGTTTGGTCAAACAAGGTTACTAAGCTTTACCTAAAGCTGCAGTCCAATAAGAGATAGGTATGTCTGTAATTTCTGACTCCTCGACCTCTTCCCAGGCAGATTCATCCGCGTAAAGTTTTCTTATCAGCTTATTATTTAGCTCATGACCAGATTTATAACCATTAAACTCTCCAACCAAAATATGGCCCATGAGATATAAATCACCAATGGCATCCAAAATTTTATGTCTAACTAATTCATCCTCAAATCTTAATCCATCTTGATTTAAGATACGATAGTCATCAAGGACGATAGCATTATCTAAGCTACCACCTAGGGCTAAATTATTTGCTCTCAATGTTTCAATTTCTTTTAGAAAGCCAAAAGTCCTAGCTCTTGATATCTCATTGAGGAAGGTTAGAGTAGAAAAATCAAAGCTAAACTCTGTTAATTTATGCTGAATCATAGGGTGCTCGAATTCAATTTTAAAACTTAGTCGATAGCCATTAAAAGGTTTAAATTCAGCAAATTTGTCATCTTCTTCAACTTTGACATTTTTTTTAATTCTCAGAAATTTCTTTGGTGCACTTTGTTCTATGATGCCCGCTAACTCAACTAATAAGATAAATGATGCAGCACTCCCATCCATTATAGGTACCTCAGGTCCATGAATATCAATACAAGCATTATCAATTCCTAAACCTGCAAAAGCAGCTAAAAGATGCTCAACAGTCATCACTGAGACATTATTTTGGGAGATAGTGGTTCCTAATCGAGTATCAGTTACATTGTTAGCATGAGCCTTGATTTCTTGTGTGGGGTCACAGTCGACTCTTCTAAAACGAATTCCTGAATTTTCAGATGCAGGCCTTAAGGTTATTTCAACCTTTTCACCACTGTGCAATCCTACACCTGCTGCAGATATAGTTTTACCTAAGGTTCGTTGATGAAGCATTATCTTAAACCCCCTTTTTTTCTTAGAAACCTCTAAAACAGCTAAAGACTATCACAAATAAAGATTATTACTCAAGTCTTTGTTTTTATTGGGAATTAAAGATTTGAGTTAAACCAAGCTTTCATTTTTTCAATCAATGAGGCAGAAGACTTTTGCTTTATTAATTCTTCAGGGTTTGATTTAAACTTTTTAAGCGCATATAACAGTAACCCTGCTCCTGTTGCATTTTCTGGGCTATTAATGGTTTCAAAAGCCCCACTCATTGGTCGGGGATAACCAAGTCTAACATCAGAAGAGAACACTTCCTCTGCTAATTGAACAGCCCCACTAAGCAGTGAAGTGCCTCCCGTAAGCACAATACCGGCTCTAAGATTTTTAGTGTTCATCTTGCCAATTTCATCTAATACAACTTCAAATAATTCTTGATAACGTTGCTCTACAACTGTTGAGAGAACTTTTATTTCAGTTTGTCTGGGAGCACGATCACCGACACTGGGTACTTCAATCATGTCATTAGATCCGTTCAATTGAGATAGTGTACAGGCGTGTTTTATTTTTATTTCTTCAGCACTATCAATTGGGGTTTTTAACTCATGAGCAATATCTATGGTTACATGATCTCCACCAATAGGTATAACTTTTGTCGTAAGAATTTGGCCATCTTTAAAAATAGCAATATCAGTTGTGCCACCTCCAATATCAATGAGGCAGACTCCTAGATCTTTCTCATCTTTGGTTAATACAGACATACTAGATGCAAGAGGCTCTAATACAATTTCCTGCACCTCCAGATTACAACGTTCAAGTGATTTAACAATATTCTCCTCAGCACTTCTTGAGATAGTGACAATGTGAACATCTGCCTCTAAACGGATACCAGACATTCCTATAGGATCTCTAATTCCATCCTGACCGTCTATGACATAATCTTTTGGTAACACGTGCAATATTCTCTCTTCAGAGGGTATTTTCATGGCTTTAGAAGCATCAATAGCCCCAGCTATATCATGAAGGTTAACCTCCCCGCTACTGATTCTGACAAAACCATGCCCATCATAGCTCCTTACATGACTTCCAGCTATTCCTGCAAAGACTGTATTAATCTCACACTCTGCTATCTTTTCTGCTTGCTCTATGGCCTTAGCAATGGAATCAATAGTGGCTTCTATATTGACAACCACTCCTTTTTTTAGGCCTGTGGATCTACTGAAACCTGCTCCGATAATTTTTAGCTCAGCATCATCATTAATCTCTGCTATAAGAGCAACTATTTTAGATGTACCAATGTCAATGGCAGCTATGATTTCAGTGGAGTTATTTCTGGACATTATATTTTCAACCTAATTCTTCCGTTTTATGACAAAACCTTCTGCATACCTAAGATCAATATAAGAAATTAATTCAAAATTTTCTAATAGAGATTTATCCCAAATCATTAAAAATCTATTAAATCTTTCATCTGTGTTCTGCTCCCCTAATTTGATCTCTATACCTGGTCTCACTGTTAGACTCCAAGAGCCTCTTAAATCAAGGCCTATTTTTTCTATTAGAATACCTCTAGCAATCAATTCATTATTATACAGTTTGAATTGCTTATAGACTTCATCAACTAAATCTTCGGGGCCGAAAAACTGTATTAACTCACCTGGAATAACTCTTTTATCCAAAGCATATAAACTGCCAGATGAATTCAACAAGAGTTCATTATTCCATATTCCGACTACATCATCTTCAATTACATTGATGTTAACAGTGTCAGGCCACTCTTTAGATATCTGAACTAACTTCACCCAATCAAAAGATTCCAATTTCTTTCTAAATAAGGATTGTCTAAGACCCAAAAACCCCTTATTTTTCATTTCTGAGGTAATAGATTGGATCGTTTTTAATGACACCCGTTTAAAATCACCTTCTATATTGATCACACGAATGGGTTGATTTAAAGACACATAAATAAACGACAGTATTAGAGTAAATATTACAACAAGTAAGAGCGGCTTATAGGAACGTTTATTTTTGTTCCTTCGACGAAATTTACTAAAGAAATTAAAACGGGTTTGTTTCTTTTTATTCTTCTTAGTTTTTTTTAGGAAACTCAATTTAATCAAGACTGGTTTTTTAAAATTTCTAAACAAAGGGTGTTGAAATCTATTCCTTGTTCTTTAGCTGCCATTGGCACTAAGCTATGGGTTGTCATACCAGGAACAGTATTTATTTCAAGAATCACTGGTCGATGGTCATCGTTTAAAAAAAAGTCTACTCTTCCCCACCCTCTTATATTAAAAAGTTCAAAAATAAATAAACACTCTTTCTTGATACTCTCTTCAACTTCTTTATCAAGCTCACTTGGGCAAATATATTTTGTTTCATCGCTAAGATACTTAGCTTCATAGTTATAAAACTCTTCATTACTGGCATCAATTTTTACCAAGGGCAGCACCTTATCTGCTAAGAATCCTGCGGTGTATTCAGGTCCATCAAAATATTCTTCAGCAATTAACCAATCATTTAATTGGTGAATTTCTAAATATTTCTCATTATATTGATCCTCATCTTTGATAATAAAAATACCCAAACTAGATCCTTGAGAACACGGCTTAATAATGAATGGAGATCCTAAAGTATCTGAGATTTCTAAGAAAGTTGTTGTGTCATCCAGTATCAAAAAATCTGGTGTTTGGTGATTATTAGCAATAAGGACTTTTTTCGTAAATAACTTATTCATGGTCAAAGAACAACTCAAGGTACGACTACCCGTAAACGGTATATCTGATAATTCCAACAAACTTTGAATTTTCCCATCCTCCCCGTCTGCTCCATGGAGAGCTATCCAAACATTATTGAATTTTTCATCTAATAATCGCTTTATAAAAGGTTCTTTGGTATCGATTAGATGAGCATCGACTCCTTTTATTTTTAAAGCGTTATAAACAGCTTCACCAGAAATTAGAGAAATTTCCCGTTCTGATGAATTACCGCCGTACAAAACAGCAACTTTCCCAAAACCATTATTTGTTTTTGACACTTAATTTCTCGCCTATGATTCTAACTTCAGTCTCTAATTCTACATCAAACTGGCTACTGACAATTTCTTGAACATATTCAATCAGGTCCTCAATATTTTCTGATGTAGCATTACCCTCATTGACAATAAAATTTGCATGCTTAGTCGATATAGAAGATCCACCAATTCTATAACCCTTCAAACCTGCTCTCTCAATAAAATCTCCAGCATGTCCTTTCTCTGGATTCTTGAAAACTGACCCGCAAGTATCCTCGCTCAGTGGTTGCGTTTTAATTCTCTGATCTCTCAATTCTTTTAGCTCAGATTTAGTTGTAATCTCAGAATTAGGAAATTTCATTCGACAAGATAAAAACCAAAGAGGAAATGGGAAATGTACTGTCCTGTAAGACAATGAGAAGTCATTAGGGTTCAAATGATGAATCATTCCTTTTTTATCAATCACCTCCACAGATTCCACAAAATCCCATGTTTCATAGCCAAAAGAACCCGCATTCATTACTAGAGCCCCTCCGATAGATCCTGGGATTCCAGAGAAAAATGCTGCTGGGCCTATTTTATTTTTTTCAGCAAACAATGCTAAATCCATACATGAAGCTCCTGCCTCCACTCTACAAGTATTATCTGCTTCTTTCTTAATCTCATTCAGAGATTTTTTTGTTGAAATAACGACACCCCTAATACCGCCATCCCTAACTAAGACATTGGTACCATTCCCCAGCCATGTGATGGGCTTATTATGGTTTAATTTTAAAAATTGAGACAAATCATCACGATTCTCAGGTGTAAAGAAAGTATCTGCCGGTCCTCCTACTTTCCAAGAAGTATGTTTAGATAGTAACTCATTCGAAAGACATTGATCTTTGGGTTTTTTAAACACCGTCAACTCCCGTCAAAGAAAGGAACTTGAAGTGGAGGCTTCTCTATCATCTTGTAGCAAAATTGCGTGATGTTCTCAGTTGCATCAACGAAAGTCTCATCAAAAGCAGACTTTGACATATCACTAAGCTTATTTTCTTCTTGGAAAATTCTCTTGATAGTATGAGCTAGGATATCTGGCTTTAGATCTTTATCTAGAATAACCTCAGCTCCTCCTTTTTCTGCTAAAAATTGGGCATTAAACCATTGATGATTATCCATAGCATGTGGAAATGGTATTAGAATTGAAGGAAGACCTATAGCACTAACCTCAGAAACAGTCATAGCACCTGCTCGACCAATCAATAAATCTGCCCAAGCATATGCTTCATCTATATTGGGATTAAAATTTGTAATTTTGGCATCTATCCCTAACTCTAAGTATTGATTTTTTACAGTCTCAAAGTCTTGTTCTCCAGAATCATGCATTACCTCTACTGGATGATCTGCCATCAACAAACTTATAGCTTTAGGAGCAGTCATGTTTATAGATCTAGCACCTTGGCTCCCACCCATTATGAAAATCCTAGGTTTTTTTGATTTATCAGGAAATGGTTTCACTGTTTTATCGATATTCAAAATCTCATCCCTGACTGGATTACCCAGAAAGACATGGTCCTCAGTTGCAGCTGAAAGACTAAAAAAAGTAGTCTTCCAGCCAAAGCCACCTGGTAGTCCCTCAATAATGCCTTTGGCTTGGGTTGCTGCAATG
Organism: Gammaproteobacteria bacterium; assembly: GCA_963578425.1. Lineage (GTDB taxonomy): Bacteria > Pseudomonadota > Gammaproteobacteria > Steroidobacterales > UBA11654 > CACPJA01. The sequence goes on from CAUZCF010000001.1 coordinate 29,675, forward strand.
TATCTGTTTGCTCTTCCTGCCTTAGCATTTTGTTCATGGATGACTACATAGGGCATGGTAATATTTCCTGGCTCAGAAGCTGTTTTACAAAGATCGAATGAAGCATAGCCGCCCATTCCTAAAATCAATTGTGGAGATAGCTCAGCTACATATCTTCTCAATTCCCGATCTGGTCTAGTCAAGGCAGCTAAATATTTTTTAAGTCTAGAGGTGTCCTTGAATCTATTCTTAAAAAAAACAGTCTCAATGTCATATTGAGCAAATATTTTCTTTTCCAGAGCATTGCCGGTACCAACAATTACAACTTTATGCCCGTCAGATTTAAATTTTTTTGCCAACGCTATAGCTGGGAAAATGTGCCCGCCTGTACCGCCGGCACCAATGAGGATAGTGTATTTTTTTTCTTCAGTCACCGGTTCTTACATTTTTCTTTGGTTGAGGATTCTCACAACCTATTCTCAATACCATGGCTAAAGTAATAAGTGTAATTGCTATACTACTGCTGCCATAGCTAATCAAAGGCAGTGTCAGTCCTTTGGTTGGAAGAAGACCCATATTAACCCCAAGATTAATAATCACTTGGAGTGATAACCATATCCCTATTGAGATACACAAATAACCTTGAAACATAAGCTCAGATCTAATGGCTTTAAACCCAATGACAAAGATTCGAGAGATTAGAAGGCCATATAAAGACAGAATCAATACCGTTCCCATTAAACCTAATTCTTCAGCAATGATGGCAAAAATAAAATCCGTATGAGCCTCAGGTAAATAGAATAATTTTTGAATGCTCTCACCTAAGCCAACACCAAATATTCCCCCACTGCCTATAGCAATTAATGAATTGGTTAATTGATAGCCAGCGCCGAGTGAATCTTTCCATGGTTCAAGAAAACCTGCAAGGCGGCTCATCCTGTATGGCTCAATATATATTAGAAATGCAAAGGTAAGCCCTAAAATGATGATGAGTGCTAAGAAGTATCTTATTTTAAACCCAGCAATAAAGAATAAGCCGGCAGTGACTGAAAGTATGATAACTGTTGAGCCAAAATCGGGTTGTCCTAAAAGCAGAAGGCAAGCCGGAATAATAAATATCATCGGTTTTACGAAACTCATAAAATCACTGGTTAAGGCTTCTTGCTGTCTATAGCAATAACCAGAAATATAAATTAACAGCAGTAACCTAGCTGGATCTACTACTTGTATATTTGGTAAGGGACCTATCTTAATCCAGCGTGTTGCTCCGTTTGCTGTCACCCCTATATCAGGAATGAACACTATAGTTAGGAGTCCAATGGCTAATATTGGCAGAAGAATTCCAAACTTTTCCCACACACGACTTGGAATTAGGAAGGCAATGAAACCGGCTGACAGACCTAATCCAATTGAGAAGAGTTGTTTGTATACATAACCGTAGGGATCTCCGAGGTTCTTAACTGCGATCGGCATTGAAGCTGAAGCTAACATCACTAATCCACCTATTAATAACACAACTGTAACTATGACAAATAAATGGTCTATGCCATGAAAAAGATTAGTGTGTCGTCTATCTGAAACCAAAACTTATCCTAAGAGCATAGCTTGTCTTCTTTTCATCGAATCTTAAGGCTGGATAACCCTATTAATACCAAAAAAACAGTAATAATCCAGAAACGAACAATGACCTTAGGTTCTGCCCAGCCTTTTAATTCAAAATGATGGTGAATTGGTGCCATATTAAATATTCTTTTACCTCTGATTTTGTAGGAACCAACTTGTAAAATTACTGAGAGCGTTTCCACAATGAAAACTCCACCCATGATTGCTAATACTAGTTCTTGCTTAACAATTACTGAAATTAAACCCAAAGTCCCCCCTAAAGAAATAGCACCAACATCACCCATAAAGACTTGAGCTGGATAAGTGTTAAACCATAAAAACCCTAAACCTGCTCCAGAAATAGCACAACATATTACAAAAACTTCACCCGCTTCTCTTAGGAATGGAAGATCCAAATAAGAAGAAAAATTTATATTGCCAGTGACATAAGCAAAAATACCCAAAGCAATGGAAATCATTACTACTGGCATAATAGCAAGACCATCAAGGCCATCGGTAAGGTTAACAGCATTACTAGAACCAACAATTACAAAGATAGCAAAAGGTAAAAATACCCACCCAAGATCCAATCTCACATTATTCGTAAAAGGTATAAGTAAGTCTGTGGCGATTGGCTCCACAGAACCATAAAATAGATAGTTTATAGCCCCATAAGCAACACCTATTTGCATAAAAAACTTTATGGAGGCACTCAAACCATTTTTATTGCCTTTTAACTTTATATAATCATCAATAAAACCAATAAGACCAAATAGCAGCATGCTAAAAAAAATGGTAATAATATAGCTATTGGTAAGATCGCTCCATATCAATGTACTCACTGATACTGAAAGTAAAATCAGAATGCCTCCCATTGTTGGAGTACCTTTTTTCTTGGCATGTGATATTGGTCCATCTTCTCTTATGGATTCACCAATATCATTACCTTCCAATAGGCTAATCAACCTAGGCCCAAAAAGAAATGAAATAACTAAAGCGGTCAAGGCACTCAAAATTCCTCGCGTGGTGATATATGTGAACGCATTAAATGCAGAAAAGATTTCAATCAACTGATCTGAGAAAAATAAAAACAACTTCTGTTACCTCAATAGATTTAATTCATGGATTATCAAGAATCATTAATTGTACCAGAGATATTTATTATATTTTATCTGGTGCAACCCCCAACAATCTAAGTGTTCTCGATGCGATTGAAGCAAATATTGGAGCTGCAACCTGACCTCCATAATACTCCCTTCCTTGAGGCTCATTAACAATGACTGCAACAACTATTCTAGGGTCAGAGATAGGGACAATACCAACAAAAATAGCATTATGAGCATCTCGTGAATAATTAGCTGCAGCAATTTGTGCAGTGCCTGTTTTTCCACCCACCCTATAACCATTAATTTGTGCTCTAACAGCAGACCTTTCCACAACTTGCTCAAGCATCAATAAAAGTGTCTGAGATGTTTGCTCAGACAATACTCTATTGCCTACAGCTAGTTCATCAATTCGCTCTAGTGAGATATTATTCTTAACCCCTCGATTCGCTATTGTTGCATAAGCATTTGCCAATTGAATTAAATTAACATCAACGTTATAACCAAAAGCTAAAGAAGCACGCATGCCATCTCTCCAGCGTTGATATGAGCTGTCTAGAGTCCCTGAAGTTTCCCCAGGAAAACCTGAAGCAGTTGCTTGCCCAATACCTAATTTTGATAGAATTTCATAAAATAATTCTGGGTCAGTTAATAGTGAAATCTTTGATGCTCCAACATTACTGGATTTAATCAAAATCTCACCTAGGCTAAGTGGCCCATAATATCTTGGATCCTTAATTTCTCTTGAACCGATTGAATAAGGAAGGGTGTCAATCGTGTCTGTGGAATTAAAAATTTCATGCTCAAGAGCAGTCGCAACAATTAAGGGTTTAAATGTTGATCCGGGTTCAAATTTATCCGTTAGGGCACGATTCTTATAAAACTTAGGTAATCTAAGTTTGAGATTACTCATATCTGCAGAAGGATTATTGACAATTGCTAGTACCTCACCAGTTTTAATGTCTAAAACAACTGCAGAAGCTTTCTTTGCCTGGGAGCTATTCACTCCTTCGTTAAGAGCAGCATGAGCTATATATTGAATCCTAACATCTATGCTCGTATAAAAATCCTTCCCTTGTTTAGCTGGCTTAATGATTTCAACGTCTTCAATAGTATTTAAGCCAATATCAGTAATCGCTTTCTTTTTGCCATCTTGTCCTGACAAATAATTATTCAGAGCATACTCTAAACCCTCTTGACCTTGATCTTTATTATCGTTGAATCCTATGATCTGTGTTGTCACCTCAGCATTAGGATTAAATCTTTTGTAAGCCTTCTCTAACCAAAAATAATTGCTTTTTTTTAGGCGATTAATTAAAGCTACTTGATCTTTTTCTAATTCTCTGGAGAGGATAAAATATCTTCTAGATGACCTTTTCTTTATCTCTTGATCAAGTCTCGAGTGATCAATTTTTAATACTGAAGCCAAAGACTTAGACAACTCCTGATATCGTTTTGAAGATAAAAAGATCTTTGGATCCACCACCAAATTGCTAACTGGGATGCTAACAGCTAAAGGGTTAGAATTTCGATCATATATAGTGCCTCGACTTGATGGAATGATGAGAGTTTTTATATGTTTCTTATCTCCTTCGGCATTTAAAAAATCAGACTCAATGTATTGAAGATAAAATGATCTAGATAGAAGAATAATGATTAGAGCAATCAGAATAATGCTCAGAAAAATAAATCGGTTCCTAATAAGCCTTAAATTATTACTGCTTATCTTCATTAATTAATAATACTTTTATTTTTGAAGAATCTGGTAATTGCATTGATGCCTTGTCATTAGCTTCCTTTTCTAAACTCATTCCAGATGAAAGTTCTGAGAGATCCAAACGAAGTTCCTTCCATTTAATTTCAAGCTGATCTTTTTGTTTGACTAATAATTGATATTGCTTAAATAGCTCTCTATTTTTGTAATGTAAATCTATTTCATAAGTTGCAGTCATAGCAACCATTAAAAACCAGAATAAAGGCCACTTGTACCAATTGAACTCTTCTTTCATTTTATTTTTTCAGCGGCCCTCAATATCGCACTTCGTGCTCTTGGATTGATTTTAATCTCCTCATCTGAAGGTTTTATTTTCTTTAATATAACTTTTAATTTAGATGTGTCTTCAATGTTTGGCAACTTGGATAAATTTGGATCTATCCTAGAATTATCTCTAAAAAAGCGTTTAACAATTCTATCTTCAAGTGAATGAAAGCTAATAATAACGATTCTTCCACCTGGCTTTAGGCGTTCTAAACCAAAATCTAATAATGATCTTAACTCCTCAAGCTCATCATTAATATGTATTCTAATAGCTTGAAATGTTTTAGTGGCTGGGTGCTTCTTTTCTTTTTTTATAGAATATTTTTTTAATTGATAAACAAGATCAGCAAGCTCGAAGGTGCTACTAAATGGCTTAATACTTCTTTGTTCTATTATTGCTTTTGCAATTCTTCTTGAGTACGACTCTTCTCCATACTTCCAAATTACCCCTGAAATCTCATCTTCAGCTGCTGTATTGATCCAGTCTTTAGCTGAAATGCCAGTTGATTGATCCATTCTCATGTCCAACTCAGCATCTTTCTTAAAACTAAAACCTCTTTCTTTAGAGTCTAGTTGATGTGATGAAACACCCAAATCAGCTATGATTCCATCAAATGAAAAAGAACGATCCGTTTGACTTATTTCTGTTCTTAAGCTTTTAAAATTACTTTTAAGAATAGTGAGTTGAGGATGAGAAAATTTAGATTTAAGATAAGCAATTGAGTCTTGATCCCTGTCAGCAGCTATTAGATGCCCTTGATTATCCAAACTTTCTAAAATTAATTGCGTGTGGCCTCCAAATCCAGCTGTAGCGTCTAGATACAAACCCTTGGAAGCGGTCATCATTACCTTTGTGGATTCTTTAGCAAGGACAGGTATGTGTAATGCTTTGAACATAACTAAAGAATTTAGATTTTATAAAATAGATAATGCCTAAAATTAGGCATCCTGTCTTTTCAAAAATTGAGGAACATCAAGTATTTCTAATTCTTCATGTTTTCCAATAATTGCTTCTTCCTTATTTTCAAATAGATCCTTAGTCTCTCTTAATGGATTTCTTTCAGTTATAGGTCTATCAAGATTACTAAAATTAGTTTTATCCTTTATCTTAATCTCAGATTGTCTCTCACCTAAACCAGTTGCAACGAGAGTTACTCTAATTGAATCATTCATATTCTTTGAGATAGCTGTACCAACTATAACCTTAGCCTTATCTGAAGCATAACTTTTGACGATCCCACCAATTTCATCAAATTCTGATATTTCAAGATCTTCATCTGCTGTAACATTGAGTAAAATTCCTTTAGCTCCTTCCAAATCAATATCCTCCAGCAAAGGGCTATTTACTGCTTCTTCAATTGCTCTTCGCCCCCGATCAGGTCCAGAAGCAACTGCAGAGCCCATAATTCCTCTCCCCTTATCACTCATAACTTTTTTAACATCTGCAAAATCAAGATTCATTAGGCCTGGAACGGTAATCAGCTCAACAATACCTTGGACTGAATTTAGTAAAACATCATTCGCAGCCTCAAAAGCATCTACTAGGGTAATTTTCTTGCCCAATGATTGTAATTTATCATTAGGTATTATGATGAGAGAATCGACATGTTTCTCTAACTCCTTTATACCTTCTTCAGCATATTGAGCCCTTAAATCACCTTCCCAATTGAAAGGCTTAGTGACGACGGCAACGGTCAAAATACCTAATTCTTTTGCAATCTCAGCTATAACAGGACTTGCTCCAGTCCCTGTGCCACCACCAAAACCTGCTGTAATAAACAACATATCTGTTTCAGATATTGCATTTGCTATTGCTTCCTTGCTTTCTTTTGCTGATGCACTCCCTATACCTGGATCCATACCAGCACCTAGACCTTTGGTAGTATCTATTCCTATTTGTATTTTTGTTGCGACATGGGATTGTGCTAAATCTTGAGCATCTGTATTAGCACATAGAAAATCGACACCCTCCATCCCCTTAGAGATCATATGACCAACTGCATTGCCCCCGCTTCCACCAACCCCAATGACCTTTATATTGGCTTTTTGATTAGCCGTATCATCTATTACAAAAGCAAAATCTACCATCATTTCTCCTAATTTCTATAATGACAACATCTCAAAATCTTTGGGTAAGGTAAGTGTTTCTTTCTCTAACCATTTCTCTCGAGACTTAGTCCATGTTAAATAATCCCAGATTTCAAAACGCTTACCCTGACCTATAAACATTGCTTCTTTATTAATTTTTGAAAATTCTCTTAGCTCTAAAGGAATTAAAATTCTTGCTGAAGAATCTATGTCTATTTCAACTGCATGACCTACAAGCAATCTTTGTAATTTCCTACTGGAATTATCAAGGCTTGGTAGTTTCATTATTTTCTCTTCTATCTTTAACCAGTGGTTTAATGGATATAATAAAAGACAGTGATCTAGATCTATTGTGCAAATCAGCTTATTCTTAGAAATTTTAATTAGTTCATTTCTATATTTTGTAGGAATCGAAACCCGACCCTTAGTATCAAGACTAATTTTATTTAAACCTCTAAACATCATATATAACAATAGGATCACAGTAAATATCCCACTTTTTACCACTTAAATACACTATAGTTTATTGGTCAATTATGTCAACAGAAAGATAATTAGAGAATAGTTCTAATTAGAGAAAAGGAGTTGATCTATAAGCCGGGTTCTGTCTTGGACAATCATTCATCTGGGATGCTTGTCACCAAGCACCTCTAGCAACCTACCCTAGAGCGATTACGGGATATCATAGCTCTTCTATTTGGTTTTGCTCTCGATGGGGTTTGCAATGCCATAAATGTTGCCATTTATGCGGTGTGCTCTTACCACACCTTTTCACCCTTACTTTATCAAAGCGGTTTATTTTCTGTTGCACTTTCCAGAGGCTCACGCCTTCCAGGAATTACCTGGCATCGTTCCCGTTAGAGCCCGGACTTTCCTCCAAATTAATTTATTTGGCGATTGTCTGACCAACTCCGAAGTGAATTATTCATCACCATCATAAAAAAAACAAGAACTAGTATTGTTTTTCTAACGCATAAGCATAAATAATTTTTTTAGAATAACCGGTAATTTTTGCACAGATCTTGATGGAACTTTTTAATGACAGCTCAAGTGTTAGAAGGCTTAAAATAAAATCTATTTTTTCATAATCAATACTTGTATTTCTTTTACCTTGAACAATGATAGTAAATTCACCTTTCAATCTATCAGGGTTGTTTGATAAATAATTAGAAATCTCTAATAAATTACTGCCTAAAAAACTTTCATAGAGTTTTGTTATCTCTTTGCAAAGGACTGCATTTCTATTTTCACCAAAAATCTCTTTCATTGACTCAATAGTATTAACTATTCTATGAACAGACTCATAAAATATTAATGTTTCTGATCTGTTAGTAAGCTTTCTCAGTTCTTTAGCTCTTTTTACTTTGGTTTTTGGTAAAAACCCATAAAAGGTAAATTTATCTGAGGCAATACCTGAAGCAGTTAATGCAGCTATTGCTGCAGAACAACCTGGTACGGGTATAACTTGGATTGATTCCTCTCTAGCAGACCGAATTAGGAGATATCCTGGATCACTAATCAATGGTGTGCCTGCATCAGCAATTAATGCAATATTTTTCCCCTCCTTTAATTTTTTAATTAAAGTTTTCGTTTTCTGATTCTCATTAATCAGATTAAAGGATGTTATTTTATTCTCTATTGCATAGTGATTGAGTAGCTTTTGAGCAACTCTAGTATCTTCTGCAAGAATTAGATCGACACTTTTTAGAACCTCAATTGCTCTAAAAGTTATATCTCGTAAGTTACCAATAGGAGTTGAAACAATATTTAATTGGCCGGGCATTGGATGATCTCCAATAATTCAAGATGACACTATAAGTGCATCTCGTCTTCGTCTTCTGTAAGGCTGTCATGGAATCCTTCCCTGTTGAACACCCTTTGCATATAACTTTTCATATTTTTATGGTCATTCGTTAAGTTGATTTTAAAATAATCTAACCTCCAAAGTATAGGGCCCAGAACACAGTCTATAATGGTAAAATCCTCACTAAGAAAGTACTTATTAACTGAAAATAAATCAGCTGTTGCATTTAATGCTGATTTTAATTTCTTTCTATGGCTATTTTCAGTTCGAGTTCCTAGTGACTGATCAAGATCCACTGCAGATTGAACAATATCAACTTCTAGAGAAGCTAAAGCTAATCTTATTTTAGCTCTATCAACTGGGTTAACTGGTAATAGAGGTGGATAAGGATACCTCTCATCTATATATTCCATAATAACTCTTGAGTCATACAGAACTAATTCACGATCGACTAATGTCGGCATCGTAGCAAATGGGTTAAGAGCTATTAGATCTTCTGGTATTTTTTTACCATCAAAGTTATTAATTTGGGTAACAATACCTTTTTCTGAGAGAACAAATCTAACTTGATGTGATCGGATACATATATTTCCTGAGTATAAACCCATCATAGATCTTCTGTTTGCAACACTTGTCATATTTGATTCCCCTAAACTATTTGAGTAAAACGATCAATTTGCTTATTAAGCTACTTAACTTCTCTCCATATGTCCTTATAAAGAGCATAACTAAAAACTAAAAGTAAGACCAAAAAACTGATAACCCAGACTCCAAGTGATTTTCTTTTTTGCTGTATGGGTTCACCCACATATTCTAGAAAAGTCACTGTGTCTAGGATAAATCTATTATAATCCTCGGCAGTCATTTGCTCCTCAAGTAGCCATAAGATATGAGGCATACTGGTTCCATCTTGAGTCAAGTTATTAACGCCAGTTGGTGACGTATTATCAATGTAAAAAGACTTTAAGAATTGATAAACATAATCAGGATTTTTTCTTCTTGTTACCAGAGTTAAATCTGGAGGTGCTTTACCAAACCATCGATCTCCATCTTCTTTTAACATATTTGTTGTCACTAAATCCTGTGGCGTTTTATCAGTAAAAATTAAATTGTCTAATAATTGTTCTTCCGAAATATTGAGATCTTCAGCAATTTGTTCATATCGCATATACTGTAACGAGTGACATCCAGCACAATAATTGAAGAAATTTCTTGCGCCTCTTTGTAGTGATTTAACATCTGATAAGTTAATTGATATCGCTTCAATTCCTACCTCTGGCTCAGTAGAACTCGAAGTAAATCCGCTATTGCTAAAAAAGAGAATTGCTATAAGTGAGAAAATATACAGCTTCGTTTTCATTTTTTATAGACCACTCTATGAGGTACGGGTTTTGTTTTCTCAAGTTTTGTATAAAACGGCATTAATAAGAAAAAGGCAAAGTAGATAACAGTAAATATCCGTGCCAAAAGAACATATATTCCAGTTGCAGGTTGCATCCCTAAGTAACCTAACACAATAAATGAAACCACAAAGGAGAAGAGTGCAACCTTGTATTGCCATCCTCTGTATCTGATTGATCTGACAGAACACCTATCCAACCAAGGCAGAAAAACAAATAGTAAAACAGCTGCTACCAAGAACACTGCTCCTAATGCTGCATTTGGTATCGCTCTAAGAATCGCGTAATAAGGCGTAAAATACCATGAAGGAACAATATGCTCAGGAGTTTTCAATGGGTCAGCAGGTTCAAAATTATCAACCTCTAGAAACAGACCACCCATCTCGGGTGCATAAAAAACTGCTGCAAAATACAATATTAAGAAGACAATGATAGCGACTAAATCTTTACTTGTATGAAAGGGGTGGAACGCTACCCCATCAATTGGCTTACCGCTTGCATCTTTATAATTCTTGATCTCAATACCATCCGGATTATTAGAACCCACATGATGCAATGCCAGAATATGGGCAACTACCAATCCTAGTATTGCTAGAGGAAGAAATATGACATGGAAAGCAAAGAAGCGGTTAAGAGTTATATCAGACATAAAATAATCACCCCTGATCCACTCAGTTAGTGTCTCTCCGATAACTGGAATATAACTAAATAAATTTACAATAACTTGTCCAGCCCAATAAGACATGTTGCCCCATGGAAGTAGATAGCCAAAGAAAGCTTCCGCCATTAAACAAAAGTAAAGCAGCATGCCGATAATCCAAATGAGTTCTCTGGGTTTTTTATAGGAACCATAGAGCATGCCCCTAAGCATATGCAGATAAACAACTATAAAGAAAAATGATGAGCCAGTTGAGTGCATATAACGAATTAGCCATCCCCATTCAACAGATCGCATAATATATTCAACCGAATTAAAAGCATCTTCAGCGGAAGGTTTATAATTCATAGTAAGAAAAAAACCTGTCATCAGCATGATGACAAGAACGACCATTGACAACACCCCAAAGATATACCAAATATTAAAATTCTTAGAAGCATAATATTCAGTTGCATGATCCTTAATTAACGAAGACAGAGGGAATCGATCATCAACCCATTTTAAAATTGGATTTGTAAAGAGACTTTCTTCTTGTTTAGACATTGAGTTCCTCAGGGTTTTCACCGACCACCAATATGGATTCATTTTCGAATCTGTATGCAGGTATCCTTAGATTAGAGGGCGCCGGAACACCACTAAAGACTCTTCCGGACAAATCAAACTTTGATCCGTGACAAGGGCAATAAAACCCTCCCCTCCAATCGGGACCCATATCTGCAGGGGCTATTGAAAACTTTTCGATTGGTGCACATCCTAAGTGTGTACAAACACCTTCAACAACGAGGTATTTTGGTTTCATTGATCTCAACTCATTCTTTGCAAAATTTGGTTGTATGGATAATTCTGAATCTGGGTCTCTTAGATCACTATTGATGGTTTTTAGTTGCGTAATCATATCATCAGATCTATGAACAACATAAAATGGCGTTCCTCTATATAAGACTTTAATAATGGATCCTGGTTCTAGATTAGAAAGATCGACTTTTATTGAGGCACCTAAAGCTTTAGCTTTTTTACTGGGTTGGAAAGATAAAATAAAAGGAGTGACAGCAAAAGCCCCTCCGATAACACTTGTTACGCTTGTGGCGATTGATAAAAACTTTCTTCTACCTACTTTACTCATTTTCATCTAATAACTGTTTAAACTTAAGACTCCTCAAAATTCTCGTGCGATTATACACGAATAAACAATAAATCATGACTCAATTCTTTCCACTTGTGCACCAATAAGAGAAAGCTTCTGGTCAATATTCTCATAGCCTCTATCAATATGATAAATACGATCAATTTCAGTTTCCCCATGAGCGACAAGAGCTGCCAATACTAAAGCTGCTGATGCTCTTAAATCAGTTGCCATCACTTGGGCACTTTGTAATTGGTTAACACCTTTAATTTTAGCAATATTGCTTTGCAACTCAATATTAGCTCCCATCCTTTGTAATTCAAGAACATGCATAAACCTATTTTCAAAAATTGTCTCCTCTATACTTGACTCACCTTGTGCTAAAACGTTTAAGACCATTAATTGCGCTTGTATATCAGTTGGAATACCTGGATAAGGGCTGGTAGTGAAACTCACAGGAATAATTTCATTCAATGAAGTTACTTCTATAAATTCTTCTGCTATAGATATTGATGCTCCTGCCTCTTCAAGTAAGTTAATGGGTTCCCTTAAGTGTTCTGCCAAAGCCCCATTCAATTTTAGATTACTTTTAGTAATTAATGCTGCAATTAAAAAAGTCGCTGCTTCTATTCTGTCAGGAATTACCCGACAAGTTGTTGCTTCTAATTTATCAACTCCCTCTATTAGTATCTGGTCACTACCTAATCCGTTTAGGTTTGCACCCATTGAAATTAGAAACTCTCCTAAGTTAACTATCTCTGGTTCTTTAGCGCAATTATTTAGAATAGTTGCACCTTCAGCTAAACAAGCTGCCATCATCAGATTAGCAGTTCCAGTAACTGAAACAGGATTAAATGAAAACTCACACCCCTTTAACCGTCTTGCTTTAGCATGAATATAACCGTTTTTTAAATCTATCTCTGCACCCATTGCTTTTAACCCCTCAATATGAAGATTGACAGGTCTAGCCCCTATTGCACAGCCCCCTGGTAATGAAACAATTGCTTCACCAAAGCGTGCTAAAAGTGGACCTAATACCAAAATTGATGCCCTCATAGTTTTAACCAAATCGTAGGGTGCAAATTTCTCTTTGATACGATGAGCATTAATTTTTACTGTGTTATCTGAAGTTTTAGAAATTTTTACACCCATATATGTAATCAATCTGATCATTGTGTTGATGTCCCGAAGGGCTGGGATATTATCTAATACAACTTCTTCAGAGCATAAAAGACATGCAGCCATAATAGGTAATGCTGCATTTTTCGAACCAGAAATGTTCACCTCCCCATTTAGAGGATACCTCCCATTGATTCTTAGTTTTTGCAATTATTTTCTCTGTTATTTAGAGCTAATTTCATGCTCATCTGGAGTAAGAGCATTAATAGTCAGCGCATGAATCTCATGACTCATTTTATCTCCCAATGATGCGTAAATCATTTTGTGCCTCTCTAGTAGAGACTTCCCATTGAATGAATCAGAAATTATAGTGGTTTCAAAATGGACATTGTCCTCACTGTTAACTTGAACCTCTGAGTTATCAATAGAGTTTAAAATTAAAGACTTTATTTCCTGCGGATTCATTTTTTTTCCTTATTTTTATATTAGTATGTCTTGATATTAATGTATTAGATCAGAAGAGTTAACTTGATCTTAAGGGTTTCTATTGAATAAGGAAAAAAATACTTTCGATTACATCGATGTTGCAAACAGAGTATTAGACATTGAATCTGCAGCTATTAAAAACCTTAAAGGCACTTTAAATAAAAGTTTCGTTGAGGCTTGTGAGGCATGTGAAAATTGTAAGGGTAAAATTATTGTAATGGGTCTTGGTAAATCTGGACACATAGCAGATAAAATAGCAGCAACATTTGCTAGCACTGGAACCCCAGCTTTCTTTATACACCCTAGTGAAGCTATTCATGGTGATCTAGGGATGATTGACAAAGAAGATGTTGTTCTTATTTTGTCAAATTCGGGGGAAACAGAGGAAATTGTTTCACTAATCCCCATGATAAAAAGAATGGGTATAACAATCATTGCACTTACAGGCAATAAAAAATCAAAACTGTCTAATGAGGCAAGTGTCCATGTATATGTCGAAGTTAAAGAAGAAGCTTGCCCGATGAACCTTGCCCCAACAGCAAGCACAACAGCAGCTTTAGCTATGGGTGATGCGATAGCTGTTGCGCTACTAGAAAAAAAAGGTTTTACCAAAGAAGATTTTGCTAAATCTCATCCTGGGGGTTCACTGGGTAAAAAACTCTTACTTTCTTTAGGCGACATTATGCATAAAGACGATGAAATTCCAATTGTTTATGAAACAGATAAGCTGGCTTCTGGTTTAATTGAAATGTCAGAAAAAGCCTTGGGTATGACAGCAGTTCTAAATGATAACAATGAACTAGTAGGTATTTTCACTGATGGCGACCTAAGAAGAACCCTTGAAAATAAAATAGATATTCAAAGTACTTACATGAAAGAAGTAATGAAAAAAGACCCTTACATTATGAATGAAGACACCTTAGCCTATAACGCAGTGGCAACACTTCAAGAAATGAAAATCACCTCACTTCTCATAGTCAAAGATAAAAGACTTATAGGGGCTCTTAATATTCATGATCTATTTAGAGCTGGAGTAATGTAAAAAGAAGCCCCCATTAAATGAATAATTACTTTCTTAAATTAGGTTTTCTTGTTGTTTTAGCGATTCTCAGCAACTTAATCTATTTTTTTACCATAGACACGTCAAAAGAAATTGAAAATATAGCTGCTAGTGACAGAGAGTTTATTCTCAAAAATGCAGAAATTTTTGGCTCAAATAATGAAGGCAATTTTAGTTACAGCATTTTTTCAAAAAAAGCTAAGACGAATGATCTAAAAAAGCTAATTTATCTTGAGCAATTAGAAATAAAATATATTGCAGAACCAACCATCGATTGGGTAATTAAGTCTGACAACGGGCAAATCATATCGAAAAGTAATGTCTTAGTTTTATCAGGCAATGTTCTTATTGAGAATAAATCAATCGATAACCCTTCAATTATTTCAACAAACTATCTGGAGATCAATCCAAATACACTGACCATAGCTACCAATAGAGACGTCTTTATCACCATTAATAACAATACGATTCAGGCACAAGGCTTGAACGCCCAACTTAGAGATAACAAACTGAACTTTAGCTCCAGCATGACCTCTAATATTTTTGCTCAATAAGGAAATAGAGTGTGAGTATATTAATAGCAGAATCACTGGAAAAAAAATATAAATCTCGAAAGGTTGTTAATAATCTTAGCTTTAATGTTAAAAGTGGTGAGATTATAGGGCTTCTAGGGCCAAATGGTGCTGGAAAAACAACAGCATTTTACATGGTGGTTGGGCTTGTAGCATGTAAAATTGGCAAAATCATGCTTGATGATTTAAATCTTACTAACCTCCCTATTCATAAACGTGCACAAAAAGGTCTTGGATATTTACCTCAAGAAGCTTCGATTTTTAGAAAACTTACAGTAGCAAATAACATCATGGCTATTTTGGAGACTCGAAAAGAACTTAATTATTCGAATCGTGAAGAACTCTTAGAGAAGCTATTAGATCAGCTTAGTTTAAACACGTTAAGAAACACTCTGGGCATTAGTTTATCAGGCGGAGAACGAAGAAGAGTAGAAATTGCTAGAGTACTTGCAATAGAACCAAAATTCATACTCTTAGACGAACCATTCGCAGGCGTCGATCCTATTTCGGTCCTTGATATTCAAAGAATTATAAAAGATTTAGCTGGTGAAGGTATAGGCATACTAATTACAGATCACAATGTTAGAGAGACATTAGAGATATGTACGCGTGGATATATCGTTAATGAAGGTGTATCAATTGCCTACGGTACTCCAGAACAACTTCTAGAAAATAGGGAAGTTAAAAAAGTTTACCTAGGGGAAGGCTTTAGAATGTAAATTTATTGTTATATTTTGTTGATATTAATTACAATCTGAATAAATAAAATTAGGCCTATAAATATCTCAAAACATGCAACATTCAGAAAAAAAACTCACTGATCTCATAAAAGATATTGAAAAAGATAGGATAGCTAGTATCAAGAATACTCTCTCCTCACTTAGTCCTTATGAAATTGCAAGACTGCTTGAATCAATAGAACCCAGGAACAGAGAAATTTTATGGGAGATGATGGATCAAGAAGATGAAGGTGAGGTTCTAAAAGAACTCATTGAAGATGTCAGGCAAAACCTTATTGATCAAATGGATACGCAAGAACTGATTGCAGCTACCCAAGACATGGAGTTGGATGATTTAGCTGATATTATTAATGATCTGCCAAATCAAATTACAGACCAAGTAATTAAAGCTCTAGATAAACAAGACCAAATTAGACTGGAATCAGTCATGTCATATGAGGATGATTCTGCGGGTGGTTTAACCAACCCAAAAATTGTAACGATAAGAAGAGGTATATCTATTAATGGGTTGATTCGCTATTTAAGAACCTTTGAAAAACTGCCAATTAATACTAACTTAATTTACGTTATCAATCGTCACAATCAATATTTGGGTTCTGTAAAATTGGTGGATCTCTTTACAGAAAACATAGAGATGCCTATTGAAGAAATCATGGATGAATCTGTTAAAGCAATTGATGCCAATGCAAAAGCCAATGATGTAGCCATTGAATTTCAGAATTTGGATTTAATTTCAGCTCCCGTAGTCGATTCAAATAATCAATTATTAGGAGAAATTACTGTGGATGACGTCGTTGATGTGATTCAAGATCAGGCCAATAGTGAAATATTTAACATGGCAGGATTAGATGATGAAGATGATATCTTTGCTCCTGTGCTCTTGAGCTCTAAAAGAAGAGCTGTTTGGTTAGGCGCCAACATGATAACAGCCTTTATTGTTGCCACTGCTGTCAGCCTATTCCAAGAAACTCTTGATCAGATTGTCATTCTAGCTGTCTTAATGCCGATAGTAGCGAGCATGGGTGGGGTTGCAGGTAATCAAACCCTTATTCTTGTTATCCGAGGAATCGCTATGGGCAAAATCCAATCATCTAATGCGATGAACTTATTATCACGAGAATTCCTGGTTGCTCTAGTGAACGGAGTATTTTGGTCAATTATTGTTTCCTGCTTGGCGGTACTCTTATTTAAAACCAGTTGGGATATAGGCTTAATCGTTGGGGCGTCAATGTTACTGAATATGCTTGCCTCTTCTATAGCAGGGGTTTCTATCCCATTTTTACTGAGACGTATTGGTATTGATCCAGCGCTTGCAAGTGGGGTGCTCATGGTAACCTTGACCGATGTTCTGGGGTTTATAACTTTTCTAGGGTTAGCAACAGCTCTATTACTGTAAAAACATTATTATTTATTGAAAAATACTCTTTATTTGCTCTTTTTGTTCTATTGCATCTTGAAAACCCAGTTCGATTAATTCCTGAGTGAACGAGGATTCAAACAATAAAAAACTTAACAACTCAGACTGACTTTTATTGTTTAAACCTAACCCTCTTAAAAGTAGCTTGATTGAATAAGGTAGTTCACTGAAATGTCCTTCAGCAATGAGGTTAATATCCTTTGAGGGTGAAATAATACAATAATCCAGATGTTTCATTTGCTTTGATGCAGTATTGATTGGACCATTACCAGAATGTTTGATAATTTGGTTAATACGGTCCAGGCGTTCTAAATCTGATAAAAGCCCACTAGAGAATAATGCATCGAGCATATAGCCTCCTATCTCTCCTATTGAAGGATGATCTCTTTCATCGGTATCAGGATTTTTCTTATTATTATCTGTGGTGATGATTAATAATTTTTCAGCTCCTAGACGAATTGCTGGTGACAATGGCGTGGCATGACGCATGGCTCCATCACCGAAGAATTCATTATCAATTTTCACTGCTGGGAAAATTAAAGGCAGCGCCACGCTGGCCATCAGATGATCAGTAGTGGCTCTCGATTCTATGCCCTTTCTTCTGAACTTCTCCCAATTAATATTTTTTTTATTGGATTGGAAGAATGTTATTGATTTTCTGGAACTATAACCAGCTGCCGTTATAGCAAAAGCCTCCAGATTGCCCTCATCGATATTTGATCTTATATGATCAAGATTGATGCTTTCAGATAAAAGGTTTCTTAACGGTGAATTATTGAGCAATGACTTTGGATTCTTGACTAAGGTTCCTCCGGAAACAATAGTAACTAGCCAGTGTAAACTGCTTTTAAACATTGTTAGGCTATCTGTTTTATATACTCTATTGGTTTTAAAGTTACTCCAAATATCATTCAGTAAATCAACCGCATCAATAAAAGAGTCTGCTTTTGATGCTATGACGCTTGCATTAATAGCCCCGACTGATGTGCCACTGATGGTACTAAAAGGATTTTTAACTCTATCTGGCAGAATTTCATTAATCCCTTTTAATACGCCAATTTGATAAGCACCTCTTGCGCCTCCACCAGGGAGAACCAAACCCATTTTATTTTCGAATATGTTCATAAGTAGATATTAACAATAATACCTATTGGTTAATGTAGAATAAGTTTAATTTTTAATTATGGTGAAAATTATGAATAAGGCAATTACATCTTTTGTATTAGGACTGAGTTTGGTTTCATTGGTTGGCTACACAAGCGTTGTTTCAGGATCAGATCTCAATGCGGGCGATTTAGCTCCAAATTTCAATCTTCAAG
This sequence comes from Gammaproteobacteria bacterium, assembly GCA_963578425.1. GTDB lineage: Bacteria > Pseudomonadota > Gammaproteobacteria > Steroidobacterales > UBA11654 > CACPJA01. Next base: position 48,183 of record CAUZCF010000001.1, read on the forward strand.
ATCAGAACGGTGAATGGCATAGTTTGGAAGATTATAAAGGGCAGTATGTTGTTTTATTCTTCTACCCCAAAGACGGTACACCAGGATGTACGACTGAAGCGTGCAGCTTTAGAGACAATATTTTTGAATTTAAATCACTGAACACCCAAATACTAGGGGTCAGCCTTGATGATGTTGAATCACATCAAGAATTCAGTGAAAAATATAGTCTCCCCTATCCTATTCTCGCAGATGTTAATGAAAGCTGTGCTGACGATTACGGCGTGCTTGGGAAATTTATGATGATGACCATGGCTAAAAGACAATCTTTTATTATTGATCCACAAGGCAAAATTTTAAAGCGTTACAGCAAGGTTGATCCCGATAGTCATACCAGCGAAGTTATTGAAGATCTAAAGAGCTTTAGAGAAAATATCTAGTCAAACACTGATGTAGCCTTAGACTCAATCATTTGCTTGATTGTTTCTTCATCAATCCCTGCCTCTGCTAAAATTTCTAAGCTGTGCTCGCCAAAATTTGGTGCGTGTTTGCGAATTGTGGCTGGAGTTTCTGAAAATTTTACTGGAAAACCTGGCATCTTTAATTTGCCTTCCGTGGGGTGATCAAAATCTTGCCAAAAACCAACCGCTTCTAGATGTGGATCAGTAAATAAATCATCAAGACTGTTCACAACAATGACAGGCACCTTGGTATCAGTAAAAATATCTAACCATTCCTGAGTTGTTTTTGTTGCCAGAATCTTTCCTGTCTCTGAATAGGTGTCATCAATGTTTTCAACTCTAGAAGAGAGGTTCTTAAATCGATCATCTTCAATCAAATCTTGTCTTTCTGCTTTTTCACAAAAAGTCTTCCAATGATTATTCATATAAGGTAATACAGCAATATAGCCGTCTTTAGTTTTATACGGTTTTCGATGATGAGACATTAGGCGAGTGTAACCAGCTTTACCCAATGGTGGTTCAAAAATCTCTCCCCATATGTGTTCAGCCATCACAAATGAGACCATGGTCTCAAACATTGGTACTTCAATTTCTTGACCACTGCCTGCTCGTTCACGGTGAAACAGGGCTGCCAGTATTGAATAGACAACTGTTATTGCTGTGGTTTTATCAGCAACCACGGTAGGTAAATATCTAGGTTCACCGAGCACCAATTCATTCAAAGCGGCAATGCCACTAGCAGCTTGTATAGAGTCATCGAGCGCACCCTTTTCTCCGTATGGCCCATCCTTGCTGTAACCATAAGTACCGCAATAAATGATATTCTCATTGACTGATTTGATATCGTTATATTCTAGTTTAAGTTTGGTCATAACTTGAGGTCGATTATTATGCAGAAAAACATCACAGTCCTTAACGATAGCTAACAAAGCATCGCGTGCACTTGACTGCTTTAGATCAAGAACTAAACTTCTCTTGTTTCTATTGTTTGAGAGATAAAGAGCCGCCATATTTGGATTACGTGAAGCCCCCAGTTGTCGATTACTGTCACCAAACGGTGCCTCAACTTTAATAACTTCAGCACCCATATCTGCAAGGATTTGAGCAGCCCAAGGCCCCAATACAACACTGGTTAGCTCTATTATTTTAAGGCCTTTTAAGGGTCCTGACATAATGTAATATTGGGTTATAAAATACCCAGAATATAATACCTATTTAATCGTGATCATGGTCGTGATCATGATAATGAGGATACTCAAAATCAGTAAAGTGATTATGCCCATCAGGTGATTGAATCCATTTATACAAAGACGGTCTCAAACGTCTGAGTCTAGCTGCTGCCCTATCTGCATTCTCCTTAGGGTTTGACCAAGGGTTATGATGAAAATAGTTATGAAGATGAGCATCGGTTCGCCCGATTGCAATAATGCCATTTTTGCTAGCAAAAGCACCATGGTTAATATAAGGCGGTCTCCAGAAATACCCTCCTGTTGGTAAATCACCAAATTGCATCATCCATGACGTCCCCCAAATATGATAGGACTCTTCACAACAGTCATGATATGAAATATTGTCTTGGTGGAACCCTGGTGTCATGCAATACAAGAAAGTATGTGCTTCTGTGTGTAAGTCATATTTTAAAAGTTTTAACATGCAACCGGATGCAACCGAGGGAACAATTCTATTACCAGGCATCCAATGAATATCT
>CAUZCF010000002.1:0-38493 GCA_963578425.1 Gammaproteobacteria bacterium
AGGCACCTGGTACAGCGAATAAGGCAACCCGTTTTCCTTCAAACAGCTCTGAGTAGCCTAAAGGCTTGGGACCTTCATCGGTCATAATTGTAAAATTCACGTTTGGTACTTGATCTCCTACACTTACGGTCATTATTTTCTCCTTGATTATCTTAAGATTTAATTATTAAAAATTTATTTTATTACACTAGGCTTTATTCAACCATAAATAATGCTATTTCAGGTATGAAAGATACCATCATTAATCCAGTGAGCATAATTAATAGAAAAGGTATGGTGGCTTTGCAAACGGTCCAGAATTTTTCCTTAAAGACCCCCATAGCAACTATTAAATTTAGTCCTAATGGTGGCGTTAAATAGCCTATTTCTAAATTCATGACCATTATAATTCCAAAATGTACAGGATCGATGCCTTGAGAGCTTGCTATGGGGCCAAGCATCGGAGCAAGAATAAGGATTGCTGAACCGATATCGATTATGCAACCTATCAAGAGAAGAAATAGATTAATGGTTAGCAGTGCTGTTGTTGGGTCATTTATTCTTTGACTCATCCAAGCCACAAGATTTTGGGGGACTTCTTCGTAAGTAAGGAAAACATTTAAGCTCAAAGCAATCATCAGCACTGGAAATAACGAACCTAAAAGTTTAGTTGTTTCTGATATAACCTCAAAAAGCACATTCAATTTCATTTCTTTATGAATAAATGTTTCAACAATAATAGAATAAACCACCGCAACTGCAGCAGACTCAGTGGCAGTAAAATAACCGGTGTAAATTCCCCCCAATATAATAATAGGCATTAACAAAGCCCATACACCGCTTCTTAGTGACTTAAGGATATAACTAAGATCCCAATTACTGTCACGATGTGAAAAATTTTGCATCATGGCGTAACCAAGCATTAAGATTGTTAATAGCAAAGCAGGTCCTATACCAGCAATAAATAAATCCCCTATTGAGGTTTGTGTCATGATCCCATAGAGAATTAATGGAATGCTAGGCGGCACAACAATACCTAGTGTTCCTGCTGCACATAAGGCGCCCAAGGCAAAACTTTTTGGATAACCAGCATTTATTAGTGCCGGGTACATGAGTGTTCCTATTGCAAGCAAGGTGACTGTTCCAGAACCAGATACTGCAGCAAATGCAGCACATGAAAGAATGGTTGCAATAGCCAGACCACCCGGTATAGGGGCAGTCAGAGATTTCATTAAATCTATGAATCTAGAAGCCATTCCTCCTCGAGACATTATATTCCCAGCAAGAATAAATAAGGGTATTGATAAGAGAATATCTTTGTTTGCTGCATCCCAAGCGTCCACAACTATATTACTGATGACACCGTCACCAAAAGCCCAATAGGCGTAAGCAGTTGCAGTGCCAAGAATTACGATAATATTTTGTCTTAGTAAGAAAAGAACAATGACAATAACAGCTAATAAAAAAGTGGTCATTGCGTTTCCTTTAAAAAGTTACCATCATTTATTGGGATAACAGGTCTTAAATTCGGATAGATTGTATAAATTAAATGCCTTATTGATGTCATAAAAAAAGCTACTGGAATAATCGCTTGAAAAGGCCATATAGCTATTCTTAGAACTATTGATTGGACATCGTCATTAAATGTTTCAATAACCACTTGTGTGGCTACAATTGAGAACAATAAGCAAAATAAACACATCAATCCTTCTTGAAATCTCTCAAGAATAGGATTCCATGATACTGGTAACCAATGATCAGCAAATTTTGGCCTTAGATGTGCAGCCTCTGATGAGGCTACTCCTAAACCAAACATGACGACAAATAAGTTAGCATAAACACCTATTTGTCTAGACCAATGTAATCCCGTTCCACTGAGTTCTCTGATAGCAACATCAGCAAATATCACTACAACCAGAACTAAAAATGCAGTAAAGGTTATCCATTTTTCAATCAGGGTTAATTTGTTTAATATCTTTTTTGCCATCATATTAATCTGGGATAAATCATAAATCATTGTAAACTATGAGTTATAAAAATATGAAGAAATGAGGTGATTATGTCGGTTGACCAAAAGATCAATATCTCTGATGAGGCAAAAAACTTTCTAAATTCAGATCATCAACTTTTAATTGATGGAAGTTGGGTTAAATCCAAATCATCTGAGAAAATTCCTGTCTACGATCCAGCTTCAGAAGATTTACTAGCCGAGGTGGATTCAGGTAACGCTGAAGACATAGATGCAGCTGTTACCTCTGCTAGGAAAGCATTGACAGGTGAATGGTCAAAAATCCCTTCACATGATCGAGCAAGTATTCTTAATGGATTAGCTGATCAAATAGAATCTAAGTTTGATATTTTATCTGAACTCGAAGTTTTAGATAATGGAATGCCTCTGACATTAGCACAATATTCAATTGCAAGTCATGGAACCACACTATTAAGGTATTACGCCAGTTGGGCTAATAAAATTCATGGGAGCACTATTCCAGTATCTCCAGGAGGGGTAATGAACGGTGAGTCTATTACCTATACTCGACGAGAACCAATTGGCGTTGTTGGTGCCATTATTCCTTGGAATTCTCCGTTAATTTTTGCAATTCTGAAATTAGCCCCAGCACTTGCTGCTGGGTGTACAGTGATATTAAAACCTGCAGAATTGACACCATTGACTGCTCTTTATTTAGGTGAACTTATTCAGGATTCTGCTATTCCTAAAGGCGTCGTAAACATAGTAACAGGGTATGGTGAAAGCGCAGGAGCAGCCTTAGCAAAACACCCTGATGTGGATAAGATTACTTTTACTGGATCCACAGAAGTGGGAAAGAAAATTGTAGAAGCTTCTATAGGAAATTTAAAGAAAGTCACCCTAGAGTTGGGCGGTAAAAATCCAGTCGTTGTTTTTCCTGATGCCGATTTGGAGAAAGTCATTCCTGGAGCAGCTAGAGCTTGTTTCTTTCTCCAAGGGCAAAATTGTATGGCTGGTACAAGGCTTTTTGTTCATGAGGATATCTACGAAGCAGTTATTAATGGTGTTAAAGAAATGGCTGAAGCCTTTACAATTGGTCATGGACTTATACCCGCAAATGATTTTGGCCCTTTGATTTCAGAAGTACAAAAAAATCGTGTCTTAGACTATATCCAGATAGGAAAAGAAGAAGGTGCAGATCTTATAACTGGCGGTGAAGCAGTGGGCGATAAAGGCCATTTTGTGCAACCAACAATCTTTGCAAATGTTCGAGGAGATATGAGAATAGCCAAAGAAGAAATATTTGGCCCAGTACTCTGTGCTGAATCGTTTAGTGATGATGATTTTGAATCAATTGCTAAGCGTGCAAATGATACCAATTATGGGCTCTCAGGAAGTGTTTGGTCTCAAGACATATCAACTGCTCACAAAATGGCGATGTTAATTGATGCCGGTCAGGTTAGTATTAATTGCCATGCTGCAGTAGACCCTGCTATCCCATTTGGAGGAAATAAACAATCAGGCTGGGGAAGAGAATTTGGTCAAGAAGGCTTGGATCCTTATCTTAAAACAAAAGCCACAACAGTTATTTTTTAATTTTTACCAAGACACCTCTTTACCAAAACGATCTAAGAACATTCCAGAATTTTTAGAGGTTATCTTTTCAAACATTTCTTGTTGTTTTTCAACACTCTCATCGGGTTGAATCTCTGCTTCCTCTCCTCCTAAATAAGTTTTACACCATCCGGGAGCTAAGGCTATAACTGAAAGATCTTTCCAATCAACTGACATGCCCTTTGAAATGATATTTAATGCCGCTTTACTAGCTCGATAGGAGTAAAATCCTCCAAAAGTATTTTGTTCAACAGAGCCTAAGTCACTGGACATCATAACCAATAGTTTTTTTTCACTTTGTGCAATATGGTCATGAAATGCTGTAGCCACTTTAAATGGAGAGAGTAGATTTACTTCTAAAATATTTCTCCATATTTCATAATCCATATTATCAATCTTTTGATAAGCCATGGCTCCAGGCATACCTAATGGACCACTCGTCCCTGCATTATTGATTAAAATATCTATAGGGGTGTTTTTAAATTTTCTGCTGAGCTTATCAATGTCTTGGTGATTAACTACATTAAGCTGTTCAATAATGAAATTATCCCCATATTCAGCACAAAGTTCTTGAAGCTTATTAGCTTTTTCAGGCTCTCTGGCGCAAGCAATAATTTTCCAACCTTTATGGGCATATTGCTTGACATGCTCATATCCAAGACCCCTATTGGCACCTGTAACAAATACTGTGGGCATGTTATTCTCCTTTATAAGCTATTAATATGCTGATCATAATATCAATAAATAAAATTTGATAATCATATATAAATGAGGAAATCAGATGTCACAACCTAAATATTTGTCGGCTTTGAGTGTGAATGAAAACCCAGAGACAAAACATTTAAAGCAAGAAACTCAAGACTATTTTGATGAATGCACTAAAAAACTTGGTTTTGTGCCTAATGTTTTACTTGCCTATGCTTATGATGAGTCAAAATTAGATCATTTTATGGGTTTTTATAATAACCTAATGCTTGATGATTCTGGTCTAACTAAACTAGAAAGAGAGATGATAGCTGTGGTGGTCTCTTCATATAACCGTTGTTATTATTGTATTGTGGCTCATGGTGCTGCAGTTCGTCATATGTCTAAGGACCCGGCACTGGGAGAGTTATTGTCGATGAATTACCGTGCTGCACAATTATCAGATCGACATCAATCAATGTTAGATTTTTCATGGAAACTATCAGAATCACCAGAAAAGATTATTGAAGCTGACAGACAGGTATTAAGAGATAATGGATTTAATGATCAGGATATTTGGGATATTTCAGCTGTGGCTTCATTTTATAATATGAGTAACAGAATGGCTTTAGCAATAGATCTTATGCCAAATACTGATTATCATTCAAAAGCTAGAGGATAAATTAATGGATAAAGAATTCACAAAAGAACTAATGGGTTACCTGATTGAGGTAGGCAGTACTATCGGATTGAGCCTTCTTTTTGCTCTAGCTATTCTTGTCATCGGGCGACAAATAGTAAAAATACTCATAAGAGTTATCTCTGTAGCATTAGAGAAATCAAAGACAGAAGACACAGTAAGGATTTTTGTAACTAATCTACTCAACACATTGTTGATGATTGTGGTTTTTATTGCTGCAATAAATCAGCTTGGGATAGAAACCACTTCAATTATTGCGATATTAGGTGCTGCTGGATTAGCTATCGGTCTATCTCTGCAAGGTTCTTTAGCTAATTTTGCCGCGGGTATTTTAATAGTCGTTTATAGGCCTTATAAGGTTGGTGATTTTATAGAAGCAGGAAGCCATGCTGGAACCGTTAAGGATATTCAAATTTTCTCAACAGTGCTCACAACCCCAGATAATAAAATTGTCGTGGTACCTAATGGCAGCATTATGAATGGAAGTATTGTTAATTATTCAGGTCAGAAAACTAGAAGGATCGATATCATAGCCAGTTGTAGTTATGAAGATGATATAGATAAGGTTAAAATTGTTTTAGAAGATATCATTAATAATGAGTCGAGAATATTAAAGGATCCAAAGCCACAAATCGCTGTGTCAGAGTTAGCTGACAGTAGCGTAAACTTTATAGTCAGGCCATGGGTTAATTCTTCAGATGTTCTTGCAGTTAAGTATTCTCTTCTAGAGCAGATAAAAAAGAGCTTTGATAAAGAAGGTTTATCTATTCCATATCCACAAACAGATGTTCATATTCATAATAAGGAGGCATAACATTAAAGTTATGCCCCTTATTTTCTTAGATTAAGAAGCTGCTTTTACCCAAGTTTGAAATATTGGATCAGATGGAGCATCAAGCCCTGTCTCTTCTTTACAACGTTTTTTAAGTTCAGCAATATTTTCAAAACCTTTGTCAAACAATTTTGTTTTGCCCCTGGCTTTAGACATTTTTGCTCTTAATTTAGTTGTAGCGGCTTTACTGACACTATAATCAGGTTTTACAACCACACCATAATTATCTTTAGCACCATTTCTTGTTAGCAATCCTGCTTCTACATCAAAAGCAACTCTTTCAGCAGGTCTCGTGAATGGATCTCCCCAACCGCCACCACCCCATGTGACATGATAAAGTGTGTCGCCTTCATGGACTTGGACCCTATCGCATTTTGAGGGAAGAATTTCAGTATCACCATTTTTTCGTACTAATGTTTTAGTGCTTCTAGCACCTGGATGTCCACCATTTACACCCCATGGGTAAGTGAGCCATCGGTCATCATGTATGGATACATTACCTGGTTCTAAAAATTTATAAGTGGTAGCTAAAGCATTTCCTCCACGATAGAAGCCTGCTCCTCCTGAATCAGGAACGGTATAGTATTCTTCTATTATTAAGGGGAAATAACTCTCAAGAAATTCGTTAGGCACATTGGTAAAGCTGGGCCATAGAGAGTGACCATCAGGACCATCTCCCATTGGTTTCGCAGGAACACCACCAAATCCAATCATATAGAGTTGATACCATTCACCATGTTTATCATAGCCTGAATACATTAAATGCGGACTGTCTGAGAATCCTGCTGCACAGAGGAAGTCAGGAGCTCCCTGTCCTAATAATCCACCAAGTACATCAAATATTCTTCCTAATGCATGAGTTCTGCATGAAAGAGCTGCAGGGTATTTTGGTTTTAATATACTGCCCTCTGGGATTCTTACTTCCATGAGGTCATAAAAACCATCATTAAACATAATTGCAGGGTCAAACACCATAATCATATATACGCCACAAAACATTTTAAACATCTCTTCATTTAAGAAGAAATTAATTGAACTGGTTGATTGGGGATCAGTTCCTTCGAAATCAAAAATAACTTTATCGCCTTTTCTCCACATAGCACATTTGATTTTGTAAGGACCCATTTCCAGGCCATCATCACAAATGTAGTCTTCAAAGTATTGTTTTTGAGTGGGCACTGTTGTTTTAATCAGTTTGGCCATCGCTTTTTTGTTACGATCTAGAAGTTCTTCTAATGCAGAGTAATAAACGTTATCACCAAATCTTTCTGCCGCTTCAATAACTCTTTTTTCTGCTGTTCTAATTGACGCTACAATGGCATTAAAATCACTTCTATTCCATTGAGGTAATCTGCAGTTATGCAATATTAGTTCAAGCATATCTTCCTGAAGCACGTCTTTTTTGTAAATTTTTGTTGGCGGGATTCTAATGCCTTCTTCAAAAATCTCTGTTGCATCTGTCGGTAAACTTCCAGGAACTTTTCCACCCACATCAGTCATATGACCAAACATAGCAGCATAACTGATCAGTCTTCCATCTTTAAAAATGGGTCTAAGAAGAAGCCAATCATTATTATGACTGACCGCACCATTGCAAGAATAAGGATCACTGGTAAGGAACATATCACCTTCTTCAATAGTCCCCTCAAAAGCTTCTTTAAAGCCATGAATAAAGCTACCAAATTGGCCCACGACCATTTTACCTTCAAGATTGGCAATCATTGGAAACTCATCACCCTGTTCCCTTATTCCTGGGGACATAGCAGTTCTGAATAACACTGCATCCATTTCCCATCTGGCTGAGAACATTGCATTTTCTATTACATCAAGAGTAATAGGATCAAGTTTAACTTTCTTGAATGGTTTATCGTTTGTTTGAATTAATTTTGCTGTCATTTCTTACTCCCTTAAGCGTTTGGGTTAATTAGAATGTTGCCAAATTTATCAACTCGACCATTATGTCCTGATAAAATTAGTGTCGTTGAATCGAACTCAATCACAATTGCTGGACCTTGGACAACATTGCCTTGTTTTAATAGTGAGCGTCTGTAAATCGTAGCTATTTGTTTTTTTCCTTCCATAAAGACTTCAGCATTATCATCAATGATTGATTTTTTAGTAGGCTCTTTGCTGCCTCTACCAACCGAAGGAGCTTTTATACTTAATGCTTTATCTTTTACTACAGCCCTAAGGTTTACTAATTCTTGTTCAGCATCCAAGGAGAATGTAAAGAGTTGTTCATGCTGAACATCGAATTTATCTCCGATAGCACTAAGTCCTTTCTTTTTGAGATCCGATAACTCAAAGTCTACTGTGATAGTAAGACCTTGACCATGATATCTGATATCAACTTGAAAAGAGGTTGTTCTATCTTTCTTAGGAGAACCTTCTGCATCTAACGTTTTAGACGCTTTCTTTTCAAGATCAGTAAAGATCTTTACTACTTCTTGTTTATTGGTGTCTTTAAACTTTCTAATAAACGACATAGACGATTCATCTTGAATATTAGTTGTTACATCACCATAAGCACATAGTACTCCTGGACCGGGCGGTATGATGACTGGCCAAGAATTAATAAGTTTGCCAAGAGCATTAGCATGCAATGGACCGGCTCCACCAAAACCAATTAGGGCAAACTCTCTTGGATCATATCCTTTCTCAACAGAAACCAATCGAAGTGCACCATACATAGTTTCATTTACAATATCGATGATACCTGCTGCGGCTTTATTGACGGATAATCCTAACGCACTGGCTATAGGTTTTACTGAGTCTTGAGCTAGATCTTTCCTTAGTTTCCATTCCGAGTCTCCACCCAATTCAACTCCTGGCATATAACCTAGGACTACATTGGCATCAGTTACTGTGGGTTCGGTACCCCCTTTGTTATAAGCTGCTGGACCAGGTTCTGCTCCTGCACTTTGAGGCCCCACTCTTAATGCACCAGTTAGTTCAGGTACATGGGCAATAGAACCTCCTCCTGCACCTACTGTTCTTACATCAACAGAGGAAGCACGGACAGTCACATCTCCTACGGATGTTTCTCTACTTTGTTCTGCGATTCCATCTTTGACCAGTGACACATCTGTGGATGTTCCACCCATATCAAAAGTTAGAATATTTTCAAAACCAGCTTGTTTAGCAATCCAAATAGCACCAGATACACCTCCTGCAGGTCCACTCATTAAAAGATTTACGGGTGAGTCTGAAGTTGCTTTTGCAGATGCTAATCCACCGTCTGATCTTAGAATCTGTAACTTGATGTCTTTTCTCATTTTCTTCAAACCATTTTGAAGATTTTTAACGTACTCAGCTACTTTTGGTCTGACATATGAGTTAGCTACAGTCGTTATTGTTCTTTCATACTCCTGCATTTCTGGAACGACTTCTGAGGAAAGAGAAACAGGAATCTTAGGTAATAATTTCTTCTTCCTTATTTGTGACTTAATTTCTTTTTCATGTTGATCATTAGCGTATGAATTAATTAATGACACTGTTATTGCTTCAACACCTTTTTTTGATAATTCCTTAATATCTTTAGCCAATTGGCCTCTCTTAAGTTTTGAAAGCACTTCACCTTTTGCCGACATTCTTTCATCAGCTTCAATAGTTAGAGCTAATGGTGCTAAAGGATCACTTTTATTATAGATAACCCAACCACCCAATCCACCTGGTACAAAAGATCTGGCGATCTGAAGAACCTGGCGATAGCCTTTTGTTGTAATCAGACCTACTTTTGCACCTGTGCCAGTAAGAATAGTATTCGTTGCTACTGTGGTGCCGTGCATTACTGAGGTAATGTCTGAGGGATCTATCTCAGCGATTGAACAGACTTTAGTAATACCATTAAAAACTCCAATCGATGAATCTTCCGGAGTACTGGGTACTTTGGCAGTATGAAGGTCTCCTGATTTTTCATTTACAAGTAGAAGGTCAGTGAAAGTTCCTCCTACATCAACACCTAGTCGATAGCTCATAATAACTCCTAATTTTTTATTTACATTTAGAAAGAAAGAATAGACCTAAAATTTCTTTCAAATGATTCTTGATCTCTTACTAATTTTTAAAATCATATTAATTAAAAACTTGACTGCTAATAATACTTTTATTGAATATTAATTTCAGCATTTTCTGGGAAAATACCAGCCTTTGGAACCATTGCAGGTACTGATCTCCCTAGCTGATTTTCTAACCAATGCGTGGTTTTTACAATTTCTTTTAAGTTTACCCCAGTCTCAATACCCGATCGGTCTAACATATAAAGAAGATCATCTGTTGGGATATTACCTGTGGCTTTAGGGGCGAAAGGACATCCACCAATGCCTCCTGTTGAAGCATCAATGATACTCACCCCAACTTCGACTGCGGCTGCAGCATTAGCTAATCCTGTGTTTCTTGTATTATGAAGATGAGTCCTCAGAGGTATTGTTGGAGCTAAATCTTTAATTAGTGAAAAGGTTGTTTTGATTTGATTGGGTACAGCTACCCCTACACTGTCAGCTAAACCTAAAACGTCAGGCTCCCCTTTTAAAATTTGTTCAGCAATTGAAGCTATGTGTTCAGGATCAACTTCTCCCTCATAAGGACAACCGAAGGAACAAGCAATTACTACACTTGTTCTGATACCAGCAGATTTAGCTGATGATGCAATATCAAGCCAATTATCAATGGATTGTTGTGTGATCACATTTTGGTTTTTCATGTTGTATGTGTCGGTACTTACAATAACCATACCGACCTCATCAATACCGCAATCTCTGGCTCTTTCAAAACCTCTTTGGTTCATTATCAGACCGATGTAGGTTACATCATCTCTATCTGGAAGACTCTCTACAAGTTTTTCAGCATCTGCCATCTGAGGGACTTTTTTAGGGTGCACAAAACTAGTGACCTCAATATTTTTGATTCCCGCATTGATGGTTCTAGTGATAAATTCTTTTTTAATCTCAGTGGGTAGAATTTCAGGCTCACTTTGTAAACCATCTCTAGGGCCTACCTCCAGAATTGAAACTTTAGACACGTATAATACTCCGTCAATTGATTTTTTATTTGTGATCAAGTGTAACAAATATTGTAATATTCTCTATCTTTTGAATTAATAGCACATATGAATATAGGACGAATTTCAGCTGTAACTGTTGCCAGCCCGGATTTATCAAATACGGCAGAGCTATATACTCAATTTTTGGGCTATCGAATCGTTGATAGAGGTCAGATTACAAAAGAAGAAGCTGTTAATTGGAACGCTAAAAATATTGAGGGTTCAAACTATATAATTTTACAACCTGAGAATTCTGATGATTTTTCTTTTAGGTTCATTGAGCAAAATATTCAAAATGACTATATCCCATTTAAAAGCCCTGGATGGAATGCAGCCGAACTGATTGTTAAGAATGTTGATAATTTAGCAGAAAAGCTTTTCAACTCAGAATTTGAAATCATAGGTCCACCAGCAGACCTATCGTTTACAGACCAAATTCGTGCTATGCAGGTTATAGGTCCATCTAAGGAGATTCTTTATTTGACTCAGTTCAAATCCAAGTTACAAGAGTTTGATAGTCCCGAAGCTCGATGTGATGTTGATCAAACATTTATCGTGATCTTAGCTGGTCAATCGATGGAACAGATGCAAAACTTTTATTGTGATAGTTTTAATTTAGAAAAAACACCAGTTATGGATTCACGCATCAGATCTATTTCAAGAGCATTTGGCAAACCCGAGAATACACAATATAAATCTTCAGCTATCCCGATAAAAGATCAATCATTGATTGAAATAGACGAGTTGCCTGAAGGATCAGATAGGAGATTAGGTGAGTCAGGCTATCTACTGCCAGGGATATCTATTGTTAGTTTTCTCTATTATCAGAGTGACACAAATAATTCTGATACCTATAGGTGTCATTTGCCTAATCTAAATAATAAGAGATGTAGAGTGCTCCATGGCCAAAACCAAGAAATTATTGAGCTTATTCATCAATAACCACTCCCCTTTCTAAAACTAATTATTATGATTTTGAGCTGTTATTAAGATAAACTTACCACACTACTTTTAGATTACTGGAGGAATATGATGAAAGTGAACAAACTAGTTGTGTCTTTAATTGGTGGTTTATTTGCAATAGCACTTAATACCAACGTATGGGCACAAAACTCAGGAGCTTTGGAAGAAATTGTTGTTACAGCTCAAAAAAGATCTGAATCTTTGCAAGAAGTGCCTATTTCAATCTCAGTTTTTTCTGAGGACGATATAGAGCGACTTAATATTAGTAATACCATTGATCTGGTAAAAAACATTCCAGGGATGACCGGTGTTACGAATGTTGGTTTACCTCAAGCTGCCGCTTATTTTATTAGAGGTATTGGCCAGGATGAATCAGTGTCTACACTCGATCCAGCTGTTGGAACCTTTGTCGATGGTGTTTTCGTTTCTAGGCAAATTGCAAATAACTCTAGACTGTATGATATTGAGAGCGTTGAGGTCTTAAAAGGCCCGCAAGGGACTCTTTATGGTCGAAATACGACTGGTGGGGCTGTAAGAATTATTACGAAAAAGCCTACAGAAGAAAGCGAAGGATGGGTTGATCTTGCTTATGGCGATTACAACACAGTAGAAATGTCAGGAAAAATTAACTTTGCATTAACTGATAAAGTTTTTACAAAAATTACCACATTCTATATTGATCAAGGTGAGGGGTTTCTTTACAACGTAACTCTAGACAAAGATCAATGGAAAAGAGATGCTAATGGAGCTCGAGCTCAAATTCTCTATATTCCAAACGATCGTACTGAGCTTTTATTTACTGCTGAATACTCAAATGATACTACTGGTGGCGCTGTGGGTGCTAATAAGTTGAGCGCGTGTTGTGGCGATGATTTATTTGTGGTTGAAAGTGGGCTTGAAAATACTTGGGCTAGCACTAAGTTGATGGCACTCAGTATGAAAGCAACGGTCGAGTTTGATAATTTCCAAATGGAATTGATTGCTTCTGATCGAGATTTAGAGCATAGCTTTAACAATGATTATTCAGATCAACCTACTCCTGCGTATTCAATCCCTAATCTAAGTGACCATATCCAAAAAAGTGTTGAATTAAACTTTACGGGTTCATTAGACGGTGCGAATTACCCTGGTATTCAATGGGCTGCCGGTGCGTCTTATTATGATGATGATAACGCAGTTCTGTTTGGTGATGCTCTATTCTTATTCGGTGGTGCAGTAGCCGGCACCTTTATGCGAGATCTGACTAATGTTACTGAAGCAAGAGCAGTTTATGCTGACTTATCTGTTGATCTAGGCGGTGGCTGGGGCTTAACTGCTGGTGGTCGATACACTAAGGATGAAAGAAAAGTAAACGTTGAACAATTTCTTGATCTTAATGGCGTACCTTGGGAAGCTAGAGACCAATCTAATTTTATGGATCGAAGTGGATGGTTATCAACAGCAGCTATAGGTCAACCGTTTGACAATGCGACTCTTGAAGCTCTAGGGACTAAAACTACAATTGATACAAGTGAGTTTACCAGTCGAGTTGTTCTGGATTTCCAATACACTGATGACATCATGCTTTATGCCAGCATTGCCGACAGCTTTAAAGGTGGTGGATGGGCTTCTCGTGTAACTGCTGCTGCTGATTTTAAAGATCTTAAACCTGAATTTGTTGATAATTTCGAAATGGGTGTGAAGAGCGAATGGAATGATGGCAAAGTAAGAGTTAATCTAACTTACTTTAGTGCTAACTACACTGATCTTCAAATCACAGCGATTGATCAAGCAACTGGTGCATTTGTTTACTCAAATAAAGCCGATGCTAAGGTTGATGGAATTGAGGGTGAATTTCTCTATGCAATTAGTGACGAAATTACTCTAATCGCTAATCTTGCAACACTAGAAGGACGTTACACCGATCTTAAACCAGGTGCCGAAGGAATTGCAGAGAAAGACCTTAAAAGAACACCTGATTTCTCATACAGATACGGTATTCTTTTTGATCGAGCTCTTGCTAATGGTGTAGTTAGCTTGACTGCTGTTATAAACAGGGCAGATGATTATTATAGCAACCAAAATAATACACCTAATGGGTTTAGACCCGCTGTTAGTAAAGCTGATTTTAATATGAGTTTTAGACCAGATGACGGTAATTGGAAACTTACTGCTGGGTGTTCAAATTGTACTGATGAAACACGTGCTAATTCCACATTAGATTTTGGTACCCTTGGTTTTGTAACTCAATTCCAGGATATGCCAAAATTGTGGAGATTTTCATACCGATATGATTTCTAAATAATCAATTTAGATAATTGTTAATATAAAGGCCGGTAGAAGTACCGGCCTTTTTTTAAAGACACAAGAGGTGGCAATGATAGGTCAAATAGATTTATTTTCGGTGTTCCTACTTATTATAATTTCAGCATCAATTGCTGGTGTTTTAGCAGGACTTCTTGGTGTAGGCGGAGGAATTATAATTGTTCCCCTACTCTACTATGTAATGAACTTATTAGCATACGATCAATCAATTATTATGCACACAGCAGTTGGCACATCTTTATTTATTATAATTCCCACAAGTATTCGTTCATCGATAGAACATAGGATCCGAGGTTCATTTGATAAAGAAGTTTTCAAGTCGTGGATGGTCCCAATTGCAGTAGGCTCTGGCTTGGGTAGTGTAGCGGCCAGCTATTCTTCATTTAAAGTTTTAACACTTCTATTTGCCGGTATAGCATCCTTTGTTTCAATACAAATGTTTATAGGAACTAAAACCAAGGAGCAAAATATAAATATCCCTAAATCTTTATTTCAAATCTCTCCTTTGTTTATAGGACTTGTTTCAGCAATGATGGGTATTGGCGGCGGCACTTTAAGTGTACCGATTATGAATTACTCTGGTATTGGCATAAAAAAAGCTGTGGGAACATCTGCGGCAATAGGTATGGTTATTGCTATCCCAGGATCATTAGGATTTATGATAGGCGGGCTTAATCAGTCTGAATTACTTCCACCATTCTCAATTGGTTATGTGAATTGGTTAGCATTTCTTTTGATCGTGCCAATTACACTGATCACAGTTCCTTATGGTGTCAAATTAGCTCATCGATCTTCCCAAAAAGGCTTGAGGAAACTATTTGGGATTTTTCTAGGCCTTACGGCCTTAAAAATGTTTAGTGATTTAATCTAAGCAATTAAAAAGACAAAGCCTGAGATTCATTGCTAGCTAAAAGCTCTATAAGAGCCTTTTTTTGATTCTCTAGCATAGTGACTCGTTGAACTTCTTTGTCTAAGAATTTTTGCCAATTAGCCACAGTTTTCAATGATGATGGTATAGAGCATGAAATAATTTTACCCTCGATCTCTTTATTCATTTCTCTAAACGCTTTTTGGGTTTCTAAGGTAACCAGAAGTTCTTGAAGTTCTAAATTCTCTGATGCAGCACACTCTTTAAGAGCTTCTTCATTTCTATAATCTGCATCAACTTTTGCATTAACAAAAGCTTGTTTAGCATCATCATACCTTGCCTCTTCAAACTGGCACATTCCAAGAGTAATATATGATTCATCCAATCTTTTTAGATCACCTTTTTTTATAGCAGTTTGTGCCGCGTCAATACAGTCTTTAAAATTAGCCATATTTGAAAGAGAGCGTGCTAACCTAATATCTAGTTCACCGTCATCTGATAGTTTAGCTGCTTCTCTCAAAGCAACTATTGCTTCTTCATCATACTGAGCTAAAAACCACGCTTGAGCTAGGAGTTTCCAGTTTTTCTCTTCTTTATCAACTTTACCTTCATCGATTGCTTTTTGAAGGATTCTTGCAGCCTCATAAGGAGCTTCAACAGACAAATAGAGTTGAGCCATTTGAACAAATTCAGAACTCTTTTCTAAGAAACCTTCATGATAGGCTGTTTGGTATGCCGCCATTTGTTCTTTTTCTTGTCTATCTTGCCCATAAAATGCTGAAAGTTGTGTCCAATACTCTTTTTTTGACCATTCAATGACTAGTCTTTGAAGCACTGTTTTTACATTATCCATTTGCTCAAGCTCAAAATAAGCTGCACGCAGGAGTAGCCACCAGTTTTCTTTTGTAGGACCTATAGCAAGATTTTTTACATCTGCTTCGATACTTTTTATAGCGTCTTCTATCTCAACGTATTTTTCATTACTTTTTCTAGTTTGAGCCAATTCTTCTTTAAGTTTTATTTTTATTTGTGATACTAGAGAAATATAGTCAACTTGATCCTTATCATATTTAACCCTATATTTGCTTGCTACTTCAGCAATGTTTCTTTGTCTTTGTTCGAGTCTAAATGCATTTGCTTCTTCAGCGATAGAGATGGCTTTTTTGATGATTGGTATCATTTCTTCATATTGTTTTTGTTGATACATTGCAGATCCTTTAAGAACGTATAAATCAGTTCTATTTGGTTGGTCTGCAAGTAATGAATCAACTGCTGTGATAACACTAGGCCAATCTTCAATCTGAAAGTAGAGTTGTGCAATTGTAAACTTCGATGATTCAATTAGACCGTCAGGAACATTAGGATCTTCGGCAACTTTTTTGTAGAAGGTAATAGCACCTTTTAAATCACCCTTAAGATAACGGACATAGGCAAAAAAATAATTTACCTGCCCTCTTTCATAAGGTGATATTTTTTTTAACTCAAGAATACTATTTAGTATAGCAACACCTTCATCAAGTTTTTCATCCTCTATAAGCTCTTGTGCTTCACCAAGTTTCTTAGCAACTTTCTCAGACATTGAGCCAGTTTTTTTTGTTTTTCTTTTACTATTATCTTCTTGTGATTGTGCTGTCATGAAGCCAATAGAATGATGGCTGACATCAAGTCCAGTTAACAGAACTGCGATAAGGGTAATAAATATAATTTTTGATTTCATTTTATCTTTCTAATTCGAATGTAATTTTATGCTGTACACCAGGTACATCAATGGGGGTTCCATTAATCACTCTTGGTTTATACTTGAACTTTGCTGATGCTTTAAGTGAAGCGCTTGCAAATAAACTGCTGGTGCACTCAACAACTTTACCGTTACCAGTTGTGCCATTTCTGGTAACTGTGTATTCGACTATACACCAGCCTTCAATGCCTCTAGATAAAGCTCTGTTAGGGTAAATTGGTGCAACCTTGACAATGGGAAGGTATTCGCCTTCTCCAGCATTAAACCCCCCTATCCCTGCTCCTACTCCAACATTTGTATCCACAGCACCGATATTGACTGTTTCTGCAGAGGTATCAATATCATCTAATTGTTGAGGTGTATCAGGTGGAGGTTCTTCTGGTTCAGGAGGTTTTTTTGGTTTAGCATTTTTTAAATCTAAATCTTCGTCTTTCTTTATACGGACAAAATCAACAAATCTCCCTTCATATTTAGAGGTAATGGCACCTTTACCTGTGGCAATTAGAACTTGCATTAACCAAAGAATAGAAAAGGTAGTAAACACTGATACTATCGCGGCAACAGCTAAGCGTTTTATAGGGTCTTCTATACCAAAGTTACTTTTAATTTGTTCAGTTGCTTCAGACATAATAGTTAATTAGAGTTACTCACCGGCTTCCGCAGCAATTGAAACGTTATATACCCCTGCTTGTCTAGCAGCGTCCATAACCAAGACGACTGTTTCATGAAATGCTTTTTTATCTGCTTGAATTACGACTGACCCTTCAGGGTTTTCAGCATGGAGTCTTTCTATATTCGGTCTTACTGCTCTTGGATCTATGCGTCTTCGGTTGATCCAAATTTCATTACTCGATCCTATTGCAACCAAAATATTAGCATTTTCCTTTTTAACTGCAGTTGGTGCATCCGGCCTATTAACATCTAATCCTGACTCTTTAACAAAAGAGGCAGTTACGATAAAGAAAATTAGCATGATAAAGACTACATCAAGCATCGGTGTTAAGTTAATTTCTGCTTCTTCTTGTTCCACTGCTTGAAATAAATTTTTTCTCATTATTCTTTCCTCTTAATTAATTAGTGATCTGATCCTAACGATTCTTCAAGATCCTCAATTTCTGAAGTTGCTTTTTCAGTCAATATAGTTACAAGAAATACTCCTGAAAGTGCTCCAACCATTCCTGCCATTGTTGGAATCGTTGCTTTTGATACTCCTGAAGCCATGGATCTTGCATTACCTGATCCAGAAACTGCCATTACATCAAATACCTCGATCATGCCAGTGACTGTCCCCATTAGCCCTAGGAGTGGACACAGTGCAACAAGTGTTTTAATGATTGGAATAAATTTATTAGCAGACATACTGAATTCAGAGATTAATTTCCCTCGAACGGCTTCTGAATTCCAAGATTTTTTATCGTTTCTAGAATGCCATAAGGATTGAGTGCTTGATTTCAGTGTTTTAAGTTCAGTTTGGAAAAAAGCAAGGCGTTCGAGAATAAGCATCCACATTAAGAATATTACTACTGCTATAAGATTTAGCACTTGTCCTCCCATTTCAAGGAAGTCCCTTACTGCGATTATTATATCACTCATTCTTCAATCCTTCGTTTGGTCAAGATTAACCAGATGATTTTTCTGAATGATTAGCAATAATTCCTGCTGCCTGTTCTTGTATTATCTGAGTTACTCTTCTGCTTCTTCCACTTACAATAGTATGTAGGAGTGTTGTCGGAATGGCTACTGTCAAACCTAATACAGTTGTCACAAGTGCTTGAGAAATACCGCCGGCCATTAGCTTTGGATCACCAGTTCCATACAAGGTAATAGCTTGGAAGGTTTTAATCATACCTGTCACTGTTCCTAGAAGCCCCATTAGTGGTGCAACAACTGAGATTACTTTAATGATGAGTAATCCTTTGTTAAGTTCTGGAGTTTCTTTAAATACAGCTTCAGCTAATTTAAGTTCTAAGGTGTCTGTATCCACGGTCTTATTTTTTTCATACACACCAAGTACACGACCAAGAGGATTATCATCACTGATAGCGCTAGCTTTTAGTTGAGCCGACACTTTCTTATCTGCCGCTTGAAGCACATACCATCTTTGTCCTGCGATACTAACCCCGAATATTCCTAGCAGTATTACCAAGTAACCAACTATTCCACCCTGTTGAACTCTTTCAATTAGGTTAGGTCTGCCTACCAATGATGCAAGTACACCGCCTAATGTTGGATCTAATCCAAAAGCAATTTTGTTATCAGATTCACTAAATAATTCAGAGGTGCTGGTAACGTATCTTCTACCTTCTGGTTGTCTTGGTATTTCAGTTACATTTCCTGTTTCAGGGGAATAATTAAGATACTTGCCATCAGCAACAATATTAAATAAACCCACCCTAGCGACCTCTATTGGAGCTTTAGATCCGTTTGTATCAATTACATCTGTTGTGAATTTTACTACTTTACCTGCCTCAGTCATTTCTCTTTGAAGTTCAAACCAAAGTCTTTCAATTTCATCAATTGATGGAAGCTTAGAGTTGCTTCCGATTTTTTTAGCTAATTCTTCTAAGAAAGCTGATCGATCTGGGTACTGAATATTTGTAAGTGAATTATCAAATCGAGTTCTAGCGTCACCTGCTACTTGCTGCATAACTCCAAAAAGTTCTTTAAGAGCTCCTAGTCTTTCGTTAAGTGTTTCTTGAAGATCATTATTAACTGCTTCATTTTTCTCAAAAAGAGCTTCTAGTTGTGTGCTTCTAATTTCTTCGTTGACTTTATTTATTTCAGCATCAGCAAGTAGTGTCTCTTGTTGATCTCTTTTCTGTCTAAATTCAGCCTCTCTTTTTTGATTTTCTTGATTATCATTAACTTTTCCTTGTTGAACTCTATCCAAAAGACCATCAATGGTTGTAGCTGATTGTTGAGAATAAGCTGGTAATGCAATAAAACAAATAACAGCAACGATTATTTTGATATTTTTCATTATATTGCCTCCGCTGAATCTACAGGCAGAATAACTAAATCAGGTGCAACCTGCTTCTTAGCTATCCTTAAGCCAGCTTTAATCCCATTACGGTTATTACTAGCATCTTGCCATGACCGTGATTTTTGATTCCAAACCCGAGATACTTGTCCATCAACTGATTGGCATAGAAAAGAAATTCTTCCAATTCTAAGAAAATCTAGTTCAAGAGTTTTGCCATCTACATCTAAAGTGTCTTTATAGGTTTCAATGGTTTTACCGTAATCATTTTCAATTTGATATGCTTCTGTGACTTTCCTAAATTTCTCTGCAACTGTGACATCTTCTCTCTGCATTAATTCTTCAAGGAAGTCGACTCTTTTGGTTCTTTCGTCCATTAAAAAAGGAACATCAAGTTGGATAAACTGATCTAAGGAGTCAATCATCTTAGTCATTACAGGGACAATTTGTCTATTAATTTGAGAAGCAACGATAATTGATGTTTCTAAATCAACTTTTACTCTAGCTTGATTTTCTATCTGTAGCTCTAATAACTGATTGTAAATCTCAAGACCGTTTATTTCTTTCAAAGCGGCCCTGTATTTATCTTCCATTTTTCTTGTTTGTTCTGCTACCTTTTCAACTCTTTGTTGTGACTCTTGAGCAAGCAAAGTTCTTTCATGTTGACCATTAAGAACTTGACTCAAAGTCTCGGCAGGAAGTATCATCGGCAGTGTAATTAGCATTACTCCACCCATTAGAATCTTACCAGTTAACCTATGAAAAATTTTCATATACAATCTCCTAAGATGTTGTAGATTTTTATTTTAAGGCTGCTCCCCTAGCCCATTTCAGCATCTGATAATAGCATAATCAAAAAATACTCCAAAGGGTTATGTAATCAAAAAAGTAAAAAAAATTAACGTAAATTTATTATTTATTTTTAACTTTAATGATTTACATTAACGTTTCTAAATAATTATTTATTTAATTAAATGTTGACAAAAACACATACTTCTATAACCATTTGCCTGATGAACAGCGAAAACAACAATCAATTTAGAGGGTGTTTAGCCCTAGAACTACTAATTCTGCTAGAAATAGATGCTAGTGGGGCTAACTTATAGAATTTTAAAAAAAGTTTAATTTTAAAGAGCCCCGCAGAAAAGCGGGGTTTTTTTTTAACAAGATCTGACTTAGGAGAAAAGTAATGCAGATATATTATGACAACGATGCTGACCTAGAAATAATTAAAAATAAAAAAGTGGTAATTGTAGGTTATGGTTCTCAAGGACATGCTCATGCAAACAACTTAAAAGATTCAGGAGGCAATGTCACTGTAGCTCTTAGAAGAGATTCATCCTCATGGATTAAAGCTGAGACAGCAGGTTTAGAGGTTAAAGAAGTTAGTGAGGCAGTTAAAGATGCTGATATGGTGATGTTGTTGATTCCTGATGAATTACAATCTGATATATATAAGAATGAGATTGAGGGTAATATAAAAGAAGGTGCTATTTTAGCCTTTGCACATGGGTTTAATATTCATTTTGAAATGATAGTTCCTCGAACAGATCTGGATGTAATAATGATTGCACCCAAAGGCCCAGGACATACTGTTAGATCACAATATAAATCAGGAGCAGGAGTTCCCTGTTTATTGGCAATTCATAAAGATATTTCAGGTAATGCTAGACCACTAGGTCTTTCCTATGCGTGTGCAATTGGTTCAGGAAGAGCCGGAATTATTGAAACAAACTTTAAAGATGAAACAGAAACAGATCTATTTGGCGAACAGGCTGTGTTATGTGGAGGTCTCACTTCATTAATACAAACTGGATATGAGGTTCTGGTTGAGAACGGATACCCTCCTGAAATGGCTTATTTTGAATGTCTTCATGAGGTAAAACTTATTGTAGATCTGATTTATGAAGGTGGATTACAAAATATGAGATATAGCATCTCAAACACAGCTGAATACGGAGATTATGTCAGTGGTCCTAAAGTTGTCAATGCTGATACTAAACAGGTTATGGAATCTATCTTAGATCGAATTCAATCAGGTGATTTTGCTCAAGAATTTATGGATGATTCTCGTAAGAGCAATCTTGGGAAAGGTGGACCAAAGATGCAACAATACAGAGAAGAAGCATCCAATCATTCTATTGAGCAAGTTGGTCAAGAATTAAGGTCGATGATGCCATGGATAGAGACAAATAAAATAGTTGATAAATCTAAGAACTAAAAGTGAGTAATGACTTATGAATGAAGCAAAAGAGATAATTATATTTGATACAACCTTGAGGGATGGTGAACAGGCCCCAGGTTGTAGTATGACGTTGGGAGAGAAATTGAAAATTGCTCATGCGCTTAAAGAACTCAATGTGAATGTAATAGAAGCAGGATTTGCAGCAGCTTCTCCAGGTGACTTTGAATCAGTCAAAGCAATTGCAAGTGAAGTTGAGGGACCAACTATTTGTTCCTTAGCTCGATGTAATGAGGAAGATATAGAAAAGGCTCATCAAGCACTAGAAGTAAATTCTAATCGAAGAATCCATGTGTTTGTTGCAACCAGCGAGATACACCTAAAGCATAAATTGAATATGGCTAAAGATGAAGTTTTAAAGGCAGCTTATAATGCTGTAAAAATGGCTAAAGAGCATTGTCAGAATGTTGAGTTCTCACCTGAAGATGCTTCAAGAACTGATCATGAGTTTTTAACTGAGGTTGTGAATGCTGCAATTGAAGCTGGGGCCACAACGATTAATATTCCTGATACTGTTGGCTATACCATACCCTTTGAATTTGGTGAATTGTTTAAACATTTAATCACTCATTGTAATAACGCTGAAGACGTGATTTTTAGTGTCCATTGTCACGATGATCTTGGCTTATCAGTTGCTAACAGTTTGGCTGCATTAGAATCTGGAGCACAACAAGTTGAATGTACTATCAATGGTATTGGTGAACGAGCCGGCAATACTTCGCTTGAGGAAGTATGTATGGCAATAAAAACAAGGAAAGAGTATTTCAACTTTTACACATCTATCGATAGCACGAAGCTTTATCCAACAAGTAGATTGGTATCCACCATCACAGGCATGCATGTCCCAAGGAACAAGGCCATTGTTGGGGATAATGCTTTTTCACATGAAGCAGGTATTCATCAGCATGGAATGTTAAGACATGCTTCAACTTATGAAATCATGAAACCACAAGATGTGGGCATTGGCCGGTCAAATCTAGTACTTGGAAAACATAGTGGGAGACATGCGTTTCTCAATAGAGTAACCGAGTTAGGTTATGAATTAAGCAATGAAGATTTAGGTCCTGCATTCAAAGAATTTAAAAAGCTTGCTGATAGAAAAAAAGATATATTTGATAGCGACATAGAGGCAATCGTTCTTAATGCAGATGGAGGAACATTAAACAATTGGGAACTTGTTGATTTAGAAACATCATCAGGATCTTCTTGGGGGGCTCATGCAGAGTTAAAGCTAAAACATATTGATGGCTCCATACATGAAGCATCAACTGAGAAGAAATCTTCTAGTGGGCCAATTGAATCAGTTTTTAATGCCATAGAAGAAATAACGGGATACAATCTTGAATTAACCAACTTTGAGATTCATAGTGTAAGCGTCGGTGAAGATGCACAGGGTGAAGTTACTGTTACTGTAAGCTATGAAGGTCAAGACTTTAGAGGTCATGGGATCAGTACAGATATAATAGAGTCAGGTGCTTTAGCTTATCTTGAAGTTATAAATAGAATAGAAAGAAATAAAAATAGACATTAGAGGAAAATATGCCATTAAAACCAACTAAACACATCTGGTTTAATAACAAGCTTGTTCCTTGGGAAGAAGCTCAAATCCATGTTTTAAGTTATGCATTGCATTACGGTGCAGCTGTATTTGAAGGTATCAGAGCTTATTCTACAAATGACGGTACTAGGATCTTTAGGTTAGAGGATCATATTAAGCGATTATTTAATTCTGCAAAAATATACAGGATGAATATGGCATTTGATTCAAATCAAATAATGGATGCTTGTCGAACCGTTGTTGTTTCTAATGAATTAAATAAAGGCGCATATATTCGGCCAATTGCTTTCAGAGGATACAATGATCTTGGTTTACATGCCTCTCTAGATGATGACATAGAGGTCGTTGTCGCAGCATGGGAATGGGGACCTTATCTTGGAAAAGAAAGCGCTAAGAGTGGTGTAGATGTATGCGTTTCTTCTTGGAATAAAATTGCACCTAATACTATTCCAGTTATGGCAAAAGCATCAGGCAACTATTTATCCGGAACACTTGTGGCTATTGAAGCCAAAGAAAATGGTTATGATGAAGGCATTTGTTTGGATTCAAAAGGAATGGTCAGCGAAGGAGCTGGAGAAAATGTTTTTCTTGTTAAGGATAATATAATTTCTACCCCTCCTCTCAGTTCATCCATCCTTGATGGAATCACTAGAGATTCTGTAATGAAAATTGCTGAAACATTAGGGCATTCTGTTATGGAAAGAGAAATTACAAGAGAAGAACTTTACCTTGCTGATGAATTATTTTTTACTGGAACTGCTGTTGAAATAACTCCCATTAAGACTGTAGACAGGATTCAGGTTGGTAACGGAGCAAGAGGTCCAATTACTGAAGAGATTCAGAGAACCTTTTTTGGGTTATTTGACGGATCTACTGTTGATCAGTGGGGCTGGCTAGATAACGTTGAATAGTAGACCTAAAACACTTTTTGAAAAAGTATGGGAACAACATGTAGTTGTTCCTGAGACACATGATATCCCAGCTATAATCTATATTGATCTACACTTAATCCATGAGGTAACAACACCACAGGCATTTACTCTTTTAAGAGAAAATAATCTTAAAGTTAGAGACCCAAAAAAGGTTTTAGCAACAATGGATCACTCTACTCCTACTGTGCCTATCACTAGTTTAAAAGATCTAGATATTGTTTCAGAAAAAGGCCCGGCTAATCAAATTCGTGACATGATCAAGAACTGTAGGGATTTCGGTATAGAATTATATGGTTTTGAGAGTGATCGGAGAGGTATTGTTCATGTTATAGGACCGGAATTAGGAGCGACCCAGCCAGGCAGGACAATGGTATGTGGTGATAGTCATACAAGCACCCATGGTGCTTTTGGCGCATTAGCTTTTGGTATTGGGACTACTGAAGTAGCTCATGTTCTTGCTACTCAATGTCTTCTCCAAAGAAAACCTAAAACACTCTCTGTGAATTTGACGGGTAACCTTAATAGTGGAGTTTGTGCTAAAGATATTATTCTTAAAATTGTAGGAGACATAGGAGTAGATGGAGGCACTGGACATGTTATTGAATATAGAGGCAACACGGTCTCTTCTCTGTCATTGGAACAACGAATGACAATTTGTAATATGAGTATAGAAGCAGGCGCACGTGCAGGCATGTTTGCTCCTGATCAGTCAACGTTTGATTATCTAGAAAATAGGCCCATGTCACCCAAAGGAGATGACTGGGTTAAGGCTGTTAATAAATGGTCAAACTTGGTGACAGATGATGGCGCTATTTTTGATAAAGAAGTTGACATTGATATTGATGCATTACAACCCATGATAACTTTTGGAACTAACCCTGGCATGGTTATGTCTATTGATGCAGAAGTCCCACATCATAATGGCAGTCAAAGTTTTAAACAGGCACTGAATTACATGAAAGTTGAATCAGGTAAACCGCTTCTAGAAAAACCAATAGATGTGGTTTTTATTGGTAGTTGCACGAATTCAAGATTATCAGATTTACAAGATGCTGCCGATATTTTAAAGGATAGGAAAGTTGATAGTAATGTCAGAACTCTGATTGTTCCAGGCTCACAAGCTATTAAGGCAGAAGCTGAAAATTTAGGTCTTGATCAAATTTTTAAAAAAGCAGGTGCAGAATGGAGAGAATCTGGTTGCTCCATGTGTCTAGGTATGAATGGAGACACAGTTGGTGAGGGTAAATTAGCTGTAAGCACTAGTAATAGAAATTTTGAAGGTCGACAGGGTAAAGGCTCAAGAACAATATTAGCTAGCCCAAAAACAGCTGCCGCATCAGCTATATCTGGTGTTGTTCAGGACCCAAGAATATATGGTGACAAATAAGTTATGGAGAAAATCTTAAAATTTAGTTCGACAACAATCAATTTACCCAATGAGGATATTGATACGGATCAAATAGTTCCAGCTCGGTTTCTTACTCTTCCTTCAAAAGAAGGGATTGGAGATTGTCTTTTTTATGATTGGAGGTTTGACAAATTAGGTCATCCAATAGAAGATTTTGTTCTCAATAAACCAGAGGCTAGAAACTCTTCTATTCTAGTAGCAGGAAATAATTTTGGGTGTGGATCATCAAGAGAGCATGCACCGTGGGCTCTAGTGGACTTTGGCTTTAAAGCAATTATTAGTACCTCATTTGCAGATATCTTTAAAAACAATGCATTAAAGAATGGCTTGATTCCAATTACTGTTCCAGAAGATATACATAAAAAGTTATTAGGTAATGAAGGTTTAGAAGTGGCAGTTGATCTAGATAATCTTAAATTGGAAACTGAGTTAGGCAATTCATGTAGTTTCTCTATAGATCCATTTTCTAGATATTGTTTGATGAATGGCATTGATCAACTGGGATATATATTGAGCCAAGAATTAGAAATTACTAACTATGAAACATCACAATGAAAAGTGTAATAACAATATTAGCTGGTGATGGTATTGGTCCTGAGGTTACCAATGAAGCTGTTAAAATACTAAAAGTCATTGAAAAAGAGTTTGGCCATAGTTTTAGCCTAAATAATGCTCTTTTTGGTGGGATTGCCATCGATGAAACTGGTTCACCTTATCCCCAAGAAACACAGGACCTATGTAAACAGGCTGATGCTGTTCTTCTAGGGGCTGTTGGAGGCCCTAAATGGAGCGATCCAAAAGCTAAAACTAGACCTGAAAAAGGTCTCCTTGATATGAGATCTGACTTAGGTGTTTATGCTAATCTAAGACACATCAGGACTTACCCCCAATTAATTGATAGTTCTCCAATAAAAAACGACTACTTAAACGACATTGATATTATGTTTGTTCGGGAATTGACTGGCGGTATTTATTTTGGAGAGAAAGAAAGACTGGATGATTATGCAAAAGATGTTTGTGAATAT
Source organism: Gammaproteobacteria bacterium (assembly GCA_963578425.1). Taxonomy (GTDB): domain Bacteria; phylum Pseudomonadota; class Gammaproteobacteria; order Steroidobacterales; family UBA11654; genus CACPJA01. The sequence continues at coordinate 26,838 of CAUZCF010000002.1, forward strand.
TCAACCCCAGAGATCCAGCGTATTACTAAGGTCGCAGCTAATCTTGCACAACAGCGAAGAGGGAAAATTACTTCAGTTGATAAGGCTAATGTAATGGCAACTTCCCAATTATGGAGAAGTGTTACAACTGACTATCTTGGAATTAACTATAGCAACATTGAACTTGAACATATGTTAGCAGATGCAGCTACTATGCATTTATTATCAAGGCCAGGTGATTTTGATGTGGTGCTAGCTGATAACTTGTTTGGAGATATTCTTACTGATGAAGCATCAATGTTAACGGGTTCTATAGGCATGATACCGTCTGCATCTTTGGGCAATGATAACTTTGGAGTCTATGAACCTATCCATGGTTCTGCACCAGATATACAAGGTAAGGAACTAGCTAATCCATGTGGAATTATTTTGTCAGTGTCTATGTTATTACGACACTCATTAGGTCTAACAGAAGAAGCATCAGTTATAGATAAAGCAGTAGAGTCTGTCCTTGATGATGGAATATTTACAGTAGATTTATCGAAAGATAATTTTGTTAGCACTGTGGATATGGGCAACGCTGTAGCATCTAAAATCTCTTCATAAAACACCCTCTTCTATTACTTGTATTACATTAAAAAATAAATATAATGTATTAACACATTAATACAATAGTATAGAGTTATGAAATTAGAAAGAGTTTTAACAAATAAAGAAGAAAGAGCTGCTGAAGAAAGATTATTTAAAGCGATTATGTCATTAAGAAATCTTGATGAACATCGTGCATTTTTTGGTGATATTTTTACGCCTGCTGAACTTCAATCAATCAAAGACAGATGGTTAGTGGCTGAATTTCTTAATCAAGGTTATACCTATAGAGAAATCAACTCTATGACTGGTGTTAGTGTCACCACTATTGGTCGTGTGGCTAGATTCCTATATGACGGTTCAGATGGTTATGCTCTTGCATTAAAAAGGATTAAATAATGTCAGAGACACGGATTAAAATAGCCATACAAAAATCTGGAAGGCTGACTGAACATAGCACTACACTACTGCAGAAATGTGGACTAATTTTTAGTCAAGCCAAGAATCAATTGATTGGCTATGGAGAAAATATGCCCATTGATCTTATGTTTGTTAGAGATGATGACATTCCTGATTTAATTCAAGAGAATTTATGTAGCCTGGGGATCGTTGGACAGAATGTTGCCTTAGAAAAAAAAATAGCCATGGATAATAGTAAGCAGGATTGCCTATTTAGTTTTGAAGAAAACTTGAATTTTGGTCAATGCCGCTTAGCTTTTGCTTATCCTGAATCCAGTTCCTATCGATCAATTTATGAACTTGAAGGAAAAACAATTGCAACAAGTTACCCCAATATTGTTACAAAATTTCTAAAAGAAAAAGGATTAAATATTGATGTTACTCAATTTTCTGGAGCAGTTGAACTTGCACCAAGTTTAGGAAAGGCAGAGGCAATTTGTGACTTAGTTTCCACTGGAAATACTTTGAAGGTTCACAATCTAATTCAAGGTGAGATAGTTTTAGATAGTGTGGCCACTGTTCTACGCTCAACTCAGGTTCTAAGTGATTCCAAAGAAGCTTGGATTAAAAAACTAATTGAAAGAATTAATGGCGTTATACAAGTCAGTGAGAGCAAATATATTATGATGCATGCACCTAAGGATTCCCTTCAAAAGATAACTGAGCTATTGCCTGGAACTGAAGCACCTACAGTATTGCCACTTGTGGGCACTAATGCCACCGTTGCTGTTCATGTTGTTTGTAAAGAGACAGTGTTTTGGGACACCTTAGAAGGTTTAAAAAAAATTGGAGCATCTTCAATTTTAGTCGTTCCACTTGAAAAAATGTTGATGTGAAATAGATGTGCATGAGCATAATAAATTGGGATCCATTATCGCCCGAAGAACGGGAATCAACTTTAAATAGACCTATTATTCGCAATGTAGATGATCAAAAAAATATCGTCATAGATATTTTCAAAAACATTAAAAGAAATGGGGATGATGCACTTCAACAATACACATTGCAATATGACAATATTGAAATCAATAACTTCTTGATGACTGATGATGAAATTAATAAAGCGGTAAATAGAACTTCAGATGTATTAAAAGATTCAATAAATTATGCAATATCAAATATAAAAAAATTTCATGAATACACAATGGGTGCAGACAAAGATCCCATTGATATTAATCCAGGTGTTCAATGTCAAACAATTTACCGACCTATTGATTCTGTTGGATTTTATATACCAGCAGGCAATAACCCACTCGCTTCCACTGTTACCATGCTCGGTATTCCATCAAAACTGGCTGGGAATAAAGAAAGGATTGTTGTTTCACCTCCCAATGAAGAGGGCTTGGTCAACGATGTAATTGTCACAGCTGCAGTTTTATGCGGCATTAATAAAATTTATAAAGCTGGTGGAGCTCAAGCGATTGCTGCGATGGCTTATGGGACTGAAACTATTCCTAAAGTGAATAAAATCTTTGGGCCTGGGAACAGCTGGGTTAACACTGCTAAACAGCTGATATCAACTTTGAATATACCTGTTTCTATTGATATGCCAGCAGGGCCAACAGAAGTTTTAATCATTAGTGATGGTGAAACAAACCCGTTATTCGTTGCTTTTGATCTATTGTCACAGGCAGAACATGGAGCTGATTCACAAGTCATTTTAATAAGTGATGACAAAGCATTTCTTAACAAGGTCATAATTGAGATTAAAAACGCATTAAAGAATATTTCGACAAAAGAAGTTGCAGGTGAATCATTAAAAAACTCAAAGTTTATTTATGTAAAGAATATTAAATGTGCTTTCAATATATCTAATAGTTATTCGCCTGAGCATTTGATCATTTCAATGCAATCTGCAGAGCAATGGTTAGATGCGGTTGAGTCTGCAGGATCCATCTTTTTAGGAGAATGGAGCCCAGAGTCAGCTGGTGATTATTGTACTGGTACTAATCATGTGCTTCCAACTTCAGGTTTTGCAAACTCATATAGTGGGCTTTCTGTAGATAGTTTCAGAAAAGCTATTTCTGTACAGAAACTCACAAAAGAAGGCTTGGAATTAATGTCAAATGACATCATTAATTTAGCTAGATCCGAAGGCTTAGAAGCGCATGCAAAAGCTGTCGAAGTAAGGGTAGATAAATGAAAGTTAAAAATTTAGTCAGGCCCGAGGTCTTGGCTCTAAAGCCATATGTACCTGCAAAAAAAGTAAAAAATAAAATTAGATTGAATGCTAACGAGAGCCCATATACGGTCACAGAATTTGCTGCATCGAATAAACTAAATTTATACCCAGATGCGAGACCTGATGACATCAGAAATAAAATTGCTGATTACTTAAACATTAATGAAGATCGCTGCGTTGTGACACGTGGAAGCACTGAAGCCATAGATTTTTTAATTCGTACATTTTGTTCTCCTAATGTCGATGAGATCATTATTTTTCCTCCAACTTTTGAGATGTATCAGTTTTATGCTGCAATCCAAGGAATTAAGGTAATCCCTGTAAATTTAATGAGTGAGCATCAATACGCTATTGATATTGAGTTATTTCAAAAGACCATTTCAAAGAAATCCAAATTAACTTTTATTTGTTCTCCATCAAACCCAATTGGGCATTCATTTGATAAAGAAACAATCTATTCTATATGCCAAGAAGTTTCTAATTCAGGTTTAGTGGTTTTAGATGGTGCTTATGCAGAATTTAGTGATTTAAGTATCTATCGAGATATTCTTCAAGACTTTGACAACGTCGTCATACTTAGGACGCTCTCTAAGGCTTTTGGTTTAGCAGGATCAAGATGTGGCTTGTTAATTGCTAAGCCTGAAATATGTCAATTTATTACACGAGTGATTCCGCCCTATTCTTTTTCAAAGCCAGCTGAAAAATCTGTTTTAGATGCTCTATCAAATAAGGGCATTAAGCGAGCCCAAAAAAATATAGAAAAAACTATTCAAGAGAGAGAAATACTTAAGGATAACTTATTAAGGTTAGATTCTGTCAGTGAGGTATTCCCTTCTGAAACTAATTTCTTGTTAGTTAGAGTCAGTAATGCGGTGCAATTTTGTAACACAGCGAGAGACTCAGGTTTCCTTCTTAGAGATATGAGTTATCACCCCACTTTAGAAAATTGTGTTCGGATTACTGTTGGTAACAGGGATCAAAATGAAAAATTAATCGAGGGATTGCGGCATGGTTGATCAGGCATTAAAAGTAATTTTCTTAGATCGTGATGGAACAATAATTTATGAGCCAGAAGATTATCAGGTTGATAATTTATCTAAAATAAAACTTGTGCCTAATGTGATATCTTCATTAAAGAAACTTAATAATTATGGTTACCAATTTGTCATGGTATCTAATCAAGATGGTCTTGGCACTGATTCGTTTCCTCAAGAATCTTTTGATAAATGCCAATCATTCATACTTGATTTGTTCTCTACTCAAGGAATAGATTTTAGAAAAATTCTGATTTGTCCTCATTTTGATGAAGATCAATGTGACTGCAGAAAGCCTAAAACTGGTCTTCTTACTGAGTTCTTGACCCATGAGAATATTGATACAGCCAGATCTTATGTTATTGGTGATCGGGACACAGATATGTTGCTTGCAGAAAGGATGGCTATTCAAGGAATCATGATAGATCCTTATGAAGATGATGTCTGGGATAAGATTGCAAATCAAATTCTTAACGTTGATCGACAGGCTGAGGTTTTAAGAAAATCAAATGAAACTGAAATTCTTACACGTGTCAACTTATCGGCATCATCACCAATAAATATCAACACAGGAATTGGTTTTTTTGATCATATGCTCGAACAACTTGCTAAACATTCTGGTATATCCATAGAGATTGACTGCAAGGGGGATTTACATATCGATGAACATCATACTGTTGAGGATGTTTCGATCACACTAGGTGATGCCTTATATAAAGCACTTAGCAATAAAGTTGGAATCGGTCGATATGGTTTCACACTTCCAATGGATGATGCTCTTGCTCAAGTTGCTATTGACTTATCAGGACGACCGTATTTTAAATTCGAAGGAGAATTTAATAGGGAAAAGATTGGAGATCTACCAACAGAACTCATTACTCATTTTTTTCATACCCTTAGCCAAAATATGAAAGCTAATATTCATATATCAATCAAAGGTGAAGATGATCATCACAAGGCTGAAGCTTGCTTTAAAGCTCTTGGAAGAGCTTTATTACAAGCTATTAAGCAAACTGACAGTGGAGACCTGCCTACCACAAAGGGTTTGTTATAGTAGTGAAAAAGCAAGTTGCTATCATTGATTCTATTGGATCCAACCTTGCATCTTTAAAATTTGCATTAGATCGTATTAAGATAAACTTCATTGTCACCAATGAGGTTAAGCAAATAAGGAATTCCTCACATATTATTCTACCTGGGGTTGGCGCAGCAAAAAATGCCATGAATAAGTTATCCCAACAAGAAATTATTGAGACAATCACTACTCTCTCACAACCAACATTAGGAATTTGTCTGGGGATGCAAATTTTTATGGAACACTCTGAGGAGGACGATACTAGTTGTCTCGGTGTTTTTAATGACGGTTGTAAATTATTTAAGACCCAAGAGGACTATCCTGTTCCTCATATGGGTTGGAATACAATTGAACTAGAATCTTCATCTGATCTATCCACAGGTATTAATAGCGGGACACATTTCTACTTTGTGCATAGTTACTATGTTCCTTTAAATAGTCAAACCATAGCATCAACAACTTACTCTAAAAAATTCTCTTCAATAATACAAAAAGATAATTTTGTTGGTACACAGTTCCATCCAGAGAAATCAGGTGAACAAGGATCTATTATTTTAAAGAACTTTACTGACCTATAAATATTATGAAATTAATTCCTGCAATTGACCTTCTGAATCAAAAATGTGTACGACTTTATCAAGGCAATTTTGATGAAGTGACCTATTATGATTTAGATCCAATTGAACTTGCAAAACATTATCAAAAATTAGGTTTCAACAACCTTCACCTCGTGGATTTGAATGGGTCAAGAGATGGTGTTAATACTAACACCCACATAATAGATAATCTTTTAAACTGCACTGATTTAAAAATTCAAATGGGTGGGGGAATCAGAAGCCCAGAGGGTATAAGGAAATGGTTAAAATCTGATCTGGAACAGCTTGTCATAGGGAGTTTTGCCATAAAAGATTTTGGCGTATTTGCTGAATGTTTGGATGATGATGAAAAATCAAGAGTCATCATTGCTTTAGATGTCACTATTATTAATAACTTGCCGATGGTGATGATAGAAGGATGGCAAAAACAGACCAACCTAGATTTATGGTCGATGATAAATAAATTTAATGATAATAGGTTTTTTAACTTTCTAATAACTGACATCAGTAAAGATGGCACATTACAAGGACCTAATTTACTTCTTTATGAGCAGTGTAAGAAACATTCCATAGATTCTAAAATTATTTGTTCAGGCGGAATAAGTAGTTTAAATGATCTTCAAAAACTAAGAGATCTATCAATGTATGCTGCTGTGGCAGGAAAATCACTTATAGAACAAAAAATTACAGATAAGGAGATAATAAAATTCTTACAAGAAGAATAATACCTTGTCTGGATGTTAAAGATGGCATGGTGGTCAAAGGAGTAAAATTCAGAAATCATCAGGTTGTTGGAGACATCATTGATTTAGCCAGTAAATATAGCCGTCAGGGGGCAGATGAAATCGTCTTCTATGATATAACTGCTAGTCCTGAAGGCAGACGAGTTGATCGTTCATGGGTCTACGAAGTTGCAAAACAGATTAATATACCCTTTTGTGTTGCTGGAGGCATTAAATCAATAGTGGATGCAGAAGAAATACTTAACTTTGGTGCTGATAAGATTTCAATAAATACACCTGCAATCAATAATCCTAGATTGATCAATACTCTCGCTGATAAATTTGGCAGTCAATGCGTAGTCGTTGGTATAGATAGTTTCCAAATAAATGGCCAATATAATGTTTATAGCTATACAGGAGATCCTGATAAAACAAAACATACCGGCAGACCCACAGCCGAATGGTTGAAGGAGGTTCAAGATAGAGGTGCTGGTGAAATTGTCCTAAATTGCATGAATCAGGATGGCGTTAGGAAAGGTTATGATATTTTACAACTTTCAAAGATGAAGAAACTTTCAAATGTGCCAATCATTGCATCAGGTGGAGCAGGAACAAAAAATCATTTTGTTGATGTTTTTTTAAAAAGTGATGTTAGTGGCGCATTAGCCGCTTCAGTGTTCCATAAAAATCTCATCAAAATAACTGATTTAAAAACACACCTTAAAAATAATAATATAGAGGTAAGACTATGAATAATATTTCAGATCATTTTATTTTCCAACTAGAAGAAATCATTCAGGAAAGAATCGATAACCCAATTAAAGGAAGTTATACCAATAGCCTTTTAGATGGTGGCCGAAACTTAATTGCTAAAAAGTTAATTGAAGAAAGCGGTGAACTCGCAATTGCTTACTTAGATGATAATCCTTCAAGTAGTGATATTATCTGGGAAGCATCTGATCTCATTTATCACATGTTGGTGTTACTTAAGTCTTCTGATTTAGGATTAAATGAAATTTCAAGTGAATTGGAAAATAGGCATAAAGATAAATAATGCAGCTTTCTGACCCTCAACTGAATGAAAACTTTCCTCTTAATAATGAAAAATGAAAGAGGCTAAAACAAAGATTGCTCATTTAAGATCTAGATTTTGATCAGTTTATTGGGGTTCATTATATTTTTTGGATCTAGAGATTTTTTAATAGTTTGCATTAGTTGAATTTTTATAGGATCAGAAAAATGAACCAAATCATCCATCAGTTTTGATCCGATTCCGTGTTCAGCACTAAAAGAACCGCCCAAGGTTTCAGCAGTACCATGTACTTTACGATTAATTTCATGGGTTTTATCTAGAAAATCACTTGCAGATATAGTCCCAGGTTGTTTTTTAGTTAAATGAAGATTTCCATCTCCCAAATGACCAAAGGTATACACAACTGATGAGCCCACTATTTTTTCCATAGCCGGTTTAACGATTTTAAGGAATTCAGGAATCCGCTTAATGGGTATTGAAATATCATGATGAATACCATTGCCGGATAATTTCTCAGCCTCTGAGATACTGTGTCTAACTAACCATATTTCATTCTTTTCTTTTTCAGAATTAGCAATTAATCCATCAATAATTTGACCTGATTCCATATGATTTTCAAGGAAATTAATAATATCTTGTTCTTTCTGGTTAATGATTTCAAAAATAATCTGCCATGAGTGGGTAGATCCAAGAGGTAATTTCATATGATTCAAATATTTTTCTATTGCTTGTATGCATGTGTCACTCATGAATTCAAAGGCTGTGACGTTGTCTCCGAAAGTTATTTTCGTGTTTCGTAAAAGATCAATCGCATCATTAACAGATTTAACGGCAACCATGCATGTCACTGTATTTTTTGGTTTAGATGCCAATTTGAGACTCACTTTTGTGATTACCCCCAATGTTCCTTCAGCACCAATAAAGAGTTGTTTTAAATCATAGCCAGTATTATCTTTTTTTAATGATTTTAGATCTGAAAAAATAGAGCCATCAGGAAGCACAACTTCAATCCCCATAATTTGATCCCTCGTCATGCCATATTTCAGAACATTAACGCCTCCAGCATTGGTTGAAGCATTGCCCCCAATTTGGCATGATCCTTCAGCACTAAGACTCAAAGGAAAAAATAGATCATTGTCATCTGCGATTTCTTGGATATTCTGAAGAATACAACCTGATTCTACAATGATTGATTGATTGTATGGATCAATACTCAAAAATTTATTTAATTTTGAAGTATTTAAAACAATTTCTATTTGATGTTCGCTTGATTGAGGAACATTTGCTCCACATAAGCTCGTGTTTCCACCCTGACTTACAATTTTGATATCGTTAAGAAAACAAAGTGAAACAATTTTTTGAACTTCATCTAAAGCTTTTGGAAAGAGCATTAGAGGGGTGGAACCTCTGATTTGCCCTCTCCAGTCTTCAAGATAATCTTTTATCTTTGATTGATCAGAGATGCAATTATTGGTACCAACTATTAATTCAAATTCCTTTAAAATGTGGTTTAAATTTAGAGGCATCTTTATGCGTGTATGCTATACATGCATCTTTTTCATTAATGACCATAACGAAATAAAAAGTGCTGCGATAATTGGCCCTAAAACGAACCCAGATATTCCAAATAAACTGATTCCTCCAATGGTGGTTAGTAATACTAGATAATCAGGTAATTTAGTTTCTTTACTAATTAAATAAGGCCTAAGTAAGTTATCAACAATACCAATTATAAAGAAACCTGAGAATATTAAGATTGAAGCATTGAGCCATAATCCCTTATAGAAGAGCACTAGAGCAATAGGTAACCATACAATAGCGGTTCCAATACCAGGTAAAATACTAAAAAGAGCCATAATAAAGCCCCACAATGCTGCGCCTTGAACATTTAACAGAGTTAAGATTATAAACCCAAGAAAACCTTGTGATAATGCGACTAAAAAAGTACCTTTAATGGTTGCTTTTGTAACATGGTTAAATTGATCTAAAAGAAATTTTTCATGCTTATCCTCCAATGGGAAGGCTTCTATGCAGGCATCTAAAATAGTTTTACCATCTCTCAAAAAAAAGAATAGTAGGTAAACCATTACCAACAATGAGATAACAAAATTGACAATATTCTCACCAGCTCTTATTACGGCAGAGTAGGAAAATTGAGCAACACTATAGGCAAAATCATTTAATTGCTTACCAATCGTTTCAATGTTTATGCCTAATTTATCTATTGTTTGCTCAAGAATCGGTACTATACTTATGGCTGATTTCGTGAAGGACTGAATATCATATTGACCTGACTCTATATTTGAAAGTATTTGATAAATTTCATTTGTGATTGCAGCAAGAATAAAAAAACTAGGTAAGATAACTATGAATAATATACCAATTAAAGTTAAGCAACTTGAGAGCGATGGTCTATTTATATATCGGTTGATGACATTGTGCATAGGGGAGAAAAGTATTGAAAAAATGATTGCCCAGAAAATAGGAATGAAATAGTCAAACAACAGTGTTGAGAATAATATGGTGATTATACCCAGAAGGATTAGATATGCATTTTCACTTTTCATTTGTATTTTTATTTTAAAAATTCTTAAATAATTATAATGTTAATGGAAAAAGAATAGACAGTATTTATATTTTGAACAATATTGTAGACAATGTAATTAGAGAATTAGAATTCAAAGCAGGTCTAACCTTAGCTAGTTTTGGTTTGCAAGCAGAACTTAAAGCTATCCAAAATTACCTTAATAAAGAATCAATTGATGAAGACTTAAAAGAAGCATGTCATATTATTTTTAGAACACATTTTCTTCGTGAGGCCTTAAGACGAGATGATGCTGAAGATGCTTGTTATAACCTTATAATGTTATGGGACCACTGTTCTACAGCTAGGGATCAAAATTATAGTGATATTTTAGTTGACTCTATAGAGAAACTTCTGAAAGTTACTAATAAAAGAACTAAAACAGTTAAGAATAGACATTTAAGAGTCTTGGAGCTAAATAAAATGAATTGGTCTATAGATTCTATAGCTGCAGATACAGGTTATTCTAGGCGACAAATATCTAGAGTAATTAACGGGCATACAAAGAACTAAAGAAAATATCGGGACGAGAGGATTTGAACCTCTGACCCCCTGAACCCCATTCAGGTGCGCTACCAGGCTGCGCCACGCCCCGTAAAAAAATATTAATCTAAGATATCAATGATTGCTTCGAGATCAGATCTAACATCACTTAATGTTGATTGTTTAGAAACTTTTTCAGATTCTTCATGTGTTAGTTTCTGTTTTGCTCCTTTAATAGTGTATCCACTAGCGTAGAGTAATTCTTTAATTTGTCTTATAAGGAGGACGTCATGTCTTTGATAGTATCTTCGGTTTCCTCGTCTTTTTATGGGTTTTAGCTGTGTAAATTCCTGTTCCCAATATCTCAATACATGAGCTTCTACTTGACATAAATCGCTAGCTTCACTAATAGTAAAATACCTTTTTGTCGGTATTGAAGGAAGTTGAGGGTTATTCTGAATCATTTGATAAGGTCTTGACTGCTTCTTTTAATTTCTGACCGGATTTAAATGTAACAACTTTCCGTGCTGTGATTTCAACATCTTCACCAGTTCTTGGATTCCTACCGGGCCTAGGTGATTTATTTTTTAGTTGGAAATTACCAAAACCTGAAAGCTTAACTTCTTCACCTTTTTCTAATTTATTTTTTATATTATCAAATAGAGAGTCTACTAATTCTTTAGCCTCTCTTTTATTAAGACCAATTTCATTGTTTAAGTCTTCAACGATGTCTGATTTTGTTAAGGTCATTATCTTATTATTAAATTCATTTCTTTGAGTATTAGCTGGTTGATTCTTATCATATATTTATCGATTTCATCATCTTTTAGGGTGCGTGATTTTGATTGAAAAATCAAGCCTAGTGCAACACTTTTTTTATCCGAAGATATTTTATCATCCATGTACACATCAAAAATAATT
>CAUZCF010000003.1:0-37241 GCA_963578425.1 Gammaproteobacteria bacterium
GAAGCATTTGACCTTGCAGAACAACTGCAAACACCTGTTTTTGTATTAAGTGATCTCGATATTGGTATGAACGACTGGATGATTAAAGACTTAGAATGGGATGATAAGTTTAAACCCAATCGAGGTAAGGTGCTGTCTTCTGAGGAGATAGAAAATATGGATACATTTCATCGTTACCTTGATGTAGATGGTGATGGAGTTCCATATCGAACTATACCTGGAACAAACCCTAAAGGATCTTATTTTACCAGGGGTTCCGGACATAATAGGTTTGGCGGATACACAGAGAATGCATCTGAATATCAAGATGTTGTTGATCGCTTATTGGTTAAATGGGAAACGGCTAAAACTCTGGTGCCAAAACCTGCTGTATCATTCTCAAAAAATAATGATTTTGGAATTATCAGTATTGGCAGTTGCGATGATGCTATTCGTGAAGCAAGAGATATCATGACAAAACAAGACCAGAATTTAAATTACTTAAGAGTTAAGGCATTTCCATTTACAAAAGAAGTTCAAAAGTTCCTTGATGCTCATAAAATGATTTTTGTTGTCGAACAGAATCGTGATGGTCAGTTATTACAATTATTGATGTCAGAGACTGAAGTTGATCCAAAGAAAATAAAATCTATTCGACTCTATAACGGAATACCAATATTTCCCAAGGATGTTGTGGAAAAGATTCAATTAGAAATTAGTGCAGGAAAAGCAGCATGAGCTATATAAAGAAACCAAAGATCATAAGAGAGAATGACCCTAGGAACAAACTAGGTATGACCTTTGATGATTATGAGGGAGTAATGTCAACTCTTTGTGCTGGCTGTGGACATGATTCTATTACTGGGGCAATTATCCAAACCGTTTTTGATTTAAATATAGAACCGCATAGAATGATTAAACTAAGTGGTATTGGCTGCTCATCAAAAACTCCAGCCTATTTTGCAAGCCAGTCACATGGATTTAATGCTGTGCACGGTCGAATGCCTTCCGTTGCTACTGGAGCAAATGCTGCTAATAGTGAATTATTGTGCTTAGGTGTTTCTGGCGATGGTGATACATTGTCCATTGGCATGGGACAATTTTCACATGCCATCAGAAGAAATCTTAATATGCTCTATATTATTGAAAACAATGGTGTTTATGGTTTAACTAAAGGGCAATTCTCGGCCTCAGCAGACGTAGGATCAACAGCAAAAAAAGGTGCACCTAATTTACAAACCCCTATTGATCCATGCACAGTCGCTATTTCACTTGGTGCTTCTTTTGTTGCTAGAAGTTTTTCAGGCGATAAGGATCAATTAATTCCCTTGCTTAAAGCTGGGCTTATGCATCGAGGGTTTGCCATGATTGATGTTATCTCACCGTGTGTAACTTTTAATGATCATGAGGGCTCTACAAAGAGTTATTTGAGCACAAGAGAAACAAAACGAGAAGCTGTTTATACGGATTATATAGCACCCTTTAGTGAAATAGAGGTTCAGTATGACGAAGGCACAAGTGTGGAAGTTGATCTCCATGAAGGCGGTAAAGTTATTTTGCGAAAAGCTGACGACAATTATAGTCCTCTGGATAGAAGTCAATCTTTTAGCAGCATTAAAGAAGCTTCAGACAAGGGAGAATTATTAACTGGACTCCTATATATTGATGAATCTCAACCAGATTTCACAGAAACAGAGAACACCATTACCAAGCCACTTAATCAAATTACTTTTGAAGATTTATGTCCAGGTTCAAAAGCTTTGAACAAGTTACTTGACGACTACAAATAAAATTCTTTGATGCTTAAGCGTTGCGTCAATAAAAAAATATTTAGTCTTATATCTTTAATCTTTGTCGTGTTGATAAGTGTTTCTGCTTATGCAAAACATACGCTACCCATAAAGATTGAATCATTAGCCTCTAAGTATGATATTCCTTTGGATAATCTAAGTATCATCGTTCAGCCAGTTGGTTCAGAAATTCGACTGATTAATCTCAACTCAAACGTTTATAGAAGCCCAGCTTCGCTTACAAAATTATTTACCGCATATGTGGGTATAGACTATCTAGGTCCTGATTTTACTTGGACCACAAAAGTTTTCAGCTCAGATGCTATCAATGATGGGGTTATTGATTCACTAATTTTTCAAGGTGGTGGCGATCCTTATATCACTATAGAGCGTCTAAAGCTGATGGTGACAGAATTGAGAAGCTTGGGGATTCATACCATTAATAATGGTTTGATTGTTGAGCAGAAATTTTTCCAACAACCTCGAATGTCCACAGCAGTCTTTGATGATGATCCTCTTCGTCCATACAATGTTATGCATACTTCTTTTTTGATTAATAACAATAAGATTGACTTTACTGTTAAGAAAAACTCTATAAACACTATTCAAATAGAACCTGTTTTTTTACCAGCAGCAGTATCGTTTCTTGATCGATTAGAAATAGGAGCTGGGCCATGTGGTAATTTTAGAGACGATGTTAGTTTTACCCAGATCAATCAAGAAAAATACCCACCTAATACTGTAATCGTATTAACTGGCACTTACCCTGGGGATTGTAATTCATTTGAGCACGATATCTCATTAACAGATGCTAATCATTATTTTTTCGGTGCCTTTAAAAGGGTGTGGTTAGAATCGGGAGGCAACTTCAAGGGGTATATCAGGGAAGGAAATGCTCCGTTATTTGATAAACCATTAGTTTCTTTCGACTCGGCAACTCTTGCAGAAATTGCAACTGAAAGTGTTAAGGAAAGTGATAATTTAATCTCTCGACATATATTCTTGAGTTTGAACCAATCTTTTGTAGGGAAGAAAAACTATAAAGCCTCAAGAAAGATTATGAAGAAGGTATTGAGACATAATGGTATCAAAATTACAAACAGTGCTTTTATTGAAAATGGTTCTGGACTGTCTAGGACAACAAAAATAAGACCAGAGACTATTCTAGATTTACTTCAAGCAATACAGCAACATTCGTCATCTGACATCTTACTCAATTCACTCCCTGTCTCTGGTGTTGATGGATCGCTTGAGAATAAATATCAGAATGATTTATTAAAGAAGAGACTAAAGCTCAAAACAGGGACATTGGATGGGGTTAGTGGCCTAGCAGGTTTTATCACCGGTTTGTCCGGGAAAGACTATATATTTGTTTTTCTTCACAATGATATTCCTGATTATTCATATCGTATTTCACCTTTTCGAGAGGCTTTACTTAATTGGGTAGTTGACGATATCAACTAGGGGATTGTCTAGTTGATATTCTAAGACGCCATAGAATCAGTAAGGTTATCAAAACTGAGTGAAGAACGGCTTCATAGCTAATAACTTTTTCTTGCCAGTAGAAGTGCCAAACACCTAGTAGGGCAGCGGTATAGACTAAGCCACTGATTGTTGATCGGTTTTTATTGAACCACTCTTGGAATGAATTAAATGAAGCTAATCCAACAGCAAACAGACATAAAAAACCTGCCCAACCAACAATCAGATATGGGGTTTCTATAATATCGATCACAATCACACCAAGATCACCTGCTTGATCTATAATCGCATAACAAAGAAAGTGATTTAAAACATAGAAGAAAGCAACCAGACCAATTGGTTTTGGTAATTTTCTAATCACTTCTTGTCTCGAATAATGATATAAGGGTGCTAGTGTCAATGTTAAGACCAGAAATCTGATGCCCCATATTCCTGTGTCATGGATTATTGCCTCTACAGGATTGGCACCCAGTCCTCCAAAAAACCCAAAAACTTTAAAATTAAGCAGAATATAGGGCAAAAAGCTCACTAGTAGAATAATTCTCACTATGGCTTTCATTATTATTTAATTTGTAATATATCTTAGAAATTACGCTTAAGATTGATACCACTATAAAGATTCGCAACGTCTTCAGCATAACCATTAAACATAAGAGTGGGTTGTTTGGTTCCAAAGAACCCAGAACCTATCCTTCTTTCTCTAGCTTGACTCCATCTTGGATGATCAACCTCTGGATTGACATTAGCTAAAAATCCATATTCATTTGGGGCTGAAATATTCCAGCTGGTTGAAGGTTTTTTTGATTGAAAATGTATTTTATTAATAGATTTAATGCTTTTAAATCCATATTTCCATGGGACAACTAAACGCATAGGTGCACCACTTTGATTCAATAATTCCTTACCATATAAACCAACAGCAATAATCGTCAAAGGGTGCATGGCTTCTTGTATTGTTAATCCTTCAATATAAGGCCAGTCTAGAATAGGTCTTCTTTGGCCTGGCATTTGTTTAGGTCTATACACAGTTTCAAAGGCAACATACTTAGCATTTAATTTTGGTTGTAACTTTTTGATAACATTGGCTAGTGGAATACCTACCCAAGGGATCACCATCGACCAAGCCTCAACACATCTTAATCTATATATTCTTTCTTCTAGAGCGTTCATGTCTATTAGATCATCAAGATCAAAAACCCCTGTTTTATTGGCTTCACCGCTAATCTTGACTGACCATGGCTTTGGTTCAAATTGACTACCATAATTATAGGGATCACTTTTTTGCATGCCAAACTCATAAAAATTGTTATACGTGGTTATATCTTCATAACTATTAATGGACTCTGTAGTGGAATATTTAGCATTAGGGGAAAAATTCAATTGGCTTTCATTCGCACTAATACTGTCATTTACAAATAAATTCATTGCGAGTCCTGTCGATAACGTGCCAATTGTTTGCAGAACAGAGCGACGATTGAGATACACAGATTCAGGGGTAATTTCTGATGTTTTAATGACGTGCTTAAATTTTCTTATTGATGACATTAGGAGCTTTTTAAAATTTATAGGACCTATATTAACGGATTACTTGATAGACGCCAACTTGGTCAAATGAGACAATGATTTTTTTCCATTGAGCTTCAATATGAAATATAAATTATTCTCACTACTGATTTTTATCTTCTCTATAACGGCTTGTGATACAAGCAAGCAAGATAACACTTTATCAATGACAGTTGGTGGTACTGGAATACCTAATACTGTTGGAGAGCAACATTTCTTAGATTTTCAGCAGGCGGTAACACAAGGCTTACCTGAGATGGAAACTAAAATGCTCATTTATGGTCAACTAGGCTCTGAAGAGAATCTTGTTTCAGGACTTAGAAGAAATCGGGTTCAATTTGCTAATCTCTCAGCAATCATTGTTTCAACATTAGTCTCAGAAGCCGCATTATTGTATGCACCTTATTTGTTCGATAGTGCCGAAGAGGCAGACTTTGTTTATGATAATTATTTGACCCCTATTTTTACTAATTTATTAGCAGAGAAAGGTTTACAGTTTGTTGCTTGGAGTGAAATAGGGTTCCATAATGTGTATGCAAAACAGCCAATTTTGAACCCTGAAGATGCAAAAGGAAAACGCTATCGAGTCTCTGCAAGCTTAAGTTCCCGCTATTTTGCAGAAGCTATTGGTGCGGACCAAATACCAATGGGTTACGGTGAGATCGTACAATCATTACAAACTGATTTAATCGAGGCAGGCGATAATTCAGTGGCTCTTTATGTGAAAACTGGAAAAGAACAAGAGGCACCACATTACACCCTTACCAAGCATTCACTTGGAATGTCTATGATGGTTGCGAGAAAGGCATGGTGGGATGAGCTTAGTGAAGAACAACAAGTGATAATTAAAAAGGCTTGGCCACAAGCGAATGAGTCTAGACGATCATTGAGAGCCGAAGCAACTGAGGATTTAGCTAAAGCTGAACAAATGGGTATCACAGTTTATGAGTTGAATGATGAACAACGACAGCAATGGAAGGATGCAACCCAGGGTCAAGTTGAACGATTAGCTAAGCAAGTTGGTGGGCGATCACTTGAGTTAATTGAATTAATTAACGCAGGTAAAAAAGAATTTCAATCCAGCAAGCTCAACAAATGAGCAATCAAAATAATATCAAATCACTTGCTAAAGTAATGACAGCAATAGCACTTGTAGGTGTAATGGTTGGTATTAATCTTCCATTGAGTTCTTTAACTCTTAAAACATGGGGCCTCACGTCTACGGTTATAGGCTTTTCTGCGTCAATGGTTGGTTTAGCTTCGGTATTCATAACTCCTTTTTTCTCTAAATTAATTAATCGTTTCGGGCAAATGCAAATCATGAGATTTTGCTTAATTATTTTGCCAATTGCGATTCTATTTTTACCTGCATTTAAAAATATTTATAGTTGGTTTGTTTTACGATTTATTATCGGAATCGCGGCAACAGGCATTTGGTTATTAAGTGAGGTTTGGATTAATGCCTTTACTGAAGATAAACATCGTGGAAAAGTTATTGCAGTTTATTCATCAGTAATATCTTTAGGTTTTATTATTGGCGTACTCATCATGTCTTTTATATCGATTGAATCCGGTGGAGGCTTTTATGTTTCAGCTTTTATAACAATTATCGCTGCAATTCCCTTATGGAATATGACAGATCTACCAGACTTTGATGTTGTTGAAGACATTTCTTTTTACAGGTATCTAGTGACTGCACCTGGTCTTATGGGTTCCAGTTGGATGATGGGATTTCTTTATGCAGGCACAGCTGCTTTATTACCTATTTTTGCACTACCTTATGTTCAGGACGATTATTCTCAATCGTCAAGAACCGTCGCGTGGCTAGCAAGTGGTGAATTGATATGTCCCTTAATAGTGGGCTGGATGGCAGATCGTTATGATAAAGCAAGATTAATGACTTATATTTCAAGCATTAGCGTATTGTCATTAGCAATATTACCAATGATTTTTAATATCCCTTTTTTACGCTTTCTTGTGCTTTTTATTATTGGTGGAACAATTATGAGTTTCTATTCCTTGGGGCTGACCTTACTGGGCCAAGAGTTTAAAGGTAAAGTGTTGGCCTCTGCCAATGCTTGTTTTATTTTTTTCCTATCTTTAGGTGAAATACTTGGTCCTCCAGTTGTAGGAAAAGCTATGGATCTTTTTGGGAATGCTGCCTTTGGTTGGTCAATGTCAATAGTAGGTTTTATTTACCTAATTATTTTCATAGGCAGTAATGCCATATCAAAGTCAACTAATAAACTAGGAAGTTAAGCTATCGGATTTTCTAAGGGCTTATCTTCTAGCTCCTCTTCAGGTTCAGGTGTCTTCAATTCTTTAGGTTTAGACCCAATAGAGTATAGAAATTCATGACGAAAATTAATATCAGATGATTCTTGGGGTTCAGCTTCGATGTAAACAGGCCGATAGACTGTTTTTTTGATAGCCGATACAGCAACTCTTTCTATCAACCCTTCTGGGTCTGATTCTATAACTTCTATATTTGTTGTTTTACCACTAATGTCAATTGCGTAACGAAGTGAAATATAACCTGTTTGATCAGCTTCATTCTTTTCTCCAGCTTCTGGGATTGGGTAGGTGTTGGGTAGTAAGATATTACGAACCTTAACCGGTGTTGAAAAACGTTCTTTTATCAGCTCACTCATACTCGGGTCTTCATTAATTAAACCCCAACATTCTTGATAGATCTTCATCCCTGATTGTGCACGTCCATAGCTAGTGTAGGTGTCACCAAGATCCAGCAATACCTCAAATTTTAAAATTAAATCAGTATTTTCCATGGCATCAATTTTTTCCAATGCTTGTTTAAGTGGACTTAAACTTTTATAGATATCAACACCCTCTCTTCGATGAGAGAACGAAATATTTTTATAGGTTTCAATCAATGGTTTAATCTGGTCTGTTGCTCGGCTAGTCTGTCTTTCAAGCAATTCCTCTTGCACTTCACGCTCAAGAAAAATTTGACCGGTTCGTTTATACCAATTGCTTAACTTCATTAATGATTCATCGACCATGGAGTTGTTTACACCAAAGTGTTTTTTATTGACATAAACTTGAAAGGTCTGATGATGGTTTGCTTGTTGGAAGTTTTTAGCTCCAATCAGACTTTCAGTTAATGTGTCGTGAATTTTAAGTTGATCAAGATTATGAAAACCTTGATTGACATGATTGATCCTTAAAGCTCTTTCAAGAATTGTTATGGCTTCTTGGTATTGACCGTAGCGGTTTAAAGTTAAAGCAAATCCGTAGAGAGGAGAAATTAACTCTGGAGATATAATATTTTGATTGGATTCAATTAGCTCAATGCATTGAAGAAAGGCAACTTGTGCATTCTCAAAATCATCCACCATGTAGTATGCGCTAGCAAGATTATTCAGCGGCGTAATAAGTCTGAAGTTTTTTTCACCGTAAATTTCCTTCGTCAACGCCACAATTTTCTTTGCAGGTAGAATGCTTTGTTGAAATCGTTCTTGGTCATAGAAGCCTAGAAACTCTTGTTGTAAAGTATCTCTTAGGGTTAACTGTTCAGTTTCATTAAGATTCTGTGCTTGAGTATAGCCAAGGACAGGGATAAGAATTATAATTCTTATTAATTGATTAAAAATATAACTTAATTTATTCATCTCTTATTCTTAATGATTTTTGAATTAATACATAATTAATTTATCATATTTATTTCTTATTATGGATAAGCAAAATAAAATTACGACATGGAAATCTCAGAAAAACATTTTGTAAATGGAAATAATATTCGTTCCCCCCATCCAGATGGATTCTTAGAACTAAGGGTCGGTATGGGGTGCTTTTGGGGAGCTGAAAAAATGTTCTGGCAATTGGAAGGAGTTCATGCCACCAGTGTTGGTTATAGCGGAGGGGTAAAGGATGAACCCACTTACCAAGAGGTCTGCTCTGGCACCACTGGTCATGCCGAAGTCGTTTCAGTCGTTTATCAACCTGAACTGATTTCCACCGGTGAAATACTTAAAGTGTTTTGGGAAGGCCACGATCCAACTCAATACATGAGACAGGGCAACGACGTTGGCAGCCAATATAGATCAGCAGTCTTTTATTCTGACCAGTCTATGCTTGAATTAATTGAGACAACAAAAGCACAATATCAGTTAAGTTTAAGCAATGCTGGTTATGGCGACATTGTTACAGAAGTACTCCAGACTCAGACCTTTCATTATGCTGAAGATTATCATCAGCAATATTTAGCTAAAAACCCTGATGGGTATTGCGGGCATGGTGGTTGTGGCGTTTCCTTTAGTCTGTCTGCAGATTAGTTCAGAACTTTATAGCCACGACCTCTCAAACAGCGTTTTAGGATTTGCTCTTTTTCTCTAACAGCCCTTATACCTGATTGTGCTCCTCCAGATACAGCGCCCACTTCAATAGCATCTCGTCTTGATCGTACATCGTCGGTAATTGCTTCTATGACAGCACCGACAGCTGCACCAGTTACTGCTCCTTTAGCGATACTTTTTCCAGTTGATATATCTTCAGAGAAGATTGAACATTCCTCGAGATCAATTTCATACTGTGACATATTCACTCCTTTTGTATCAATAATAGGTTTTGAACCTTCAAATATTGAACTAGAGTTATTAGCCACACACCCTAAAAGGGTAATAAGAAATAGTGCTGTTAATAAATTTTTCATTATCGGAATACTCTTAAGCAATGCAAATATAATATATCAATAGATTGTGAAGAAAAAATGAGTTTTAAGTTAATGTTGTGGCGGTGTAACTAATTGTATCTTAGAATAGCTTTCTTTCATGAAGCGTATACAATTGTTCAAAAATTATTTATCAAAATGACTAGAAATAAAAAAATTATAGCGGTTATTATCTTACTCTTAGTTGCCTCGAGTTTTTTCTATCAAGGCAATGAAGAGGCCATAAAAGTAATTACTACTCAACCAGAAATCAGAAATGTAGAACAAACAGTGTCCAACACCAGAGCTGGTACAATTGATGCTTGCAGAAGATCAAAAATGTCACCGGCAATGGGTGGGCAGATAGCGATACTAGCTGTGGAAGAGGGTGACATGGTTGAGAAAGGCCAGGTTCTTCTTGAGCTTTGGAACAAAGAGACCAAGGCTAGAGTAAAGGCAGCACAAAGAAGTGCTGAACAGACTTGTATCATCTCAGCAAAAGCTCAACGCGATGCAGAAAGAACCAATGAGTTATTTGCTAAAGGCTTAGCGTCTGAAGAAGCAACAGAATCCGCTGTAACCAATGCTGAATCTGGAGCTGCTGCTTGCAATGCTGCAAAAGCTCAAGTTGAAGTCAACCAGGCGTCCTTGGAGAGGACTCAATTGATTGCACCTTTTGGTGGAATTGTTGCAGAGATCGAAGGCGAGCTAGGAGAGTATGTTACTCCATCACCCGTGGGTGTTGCTACCAAACCAACTCTTGATTTAATTGATAACACTTGTATTTATATTAAGGCACCAATAGATGAGATAGACGCACCTGAAGTTATTGCTGGATTGAAAGCAAGGATTACTATGGATGCTTTTGGGCAAAAAGAGTTTCCTGCAACAGTAAGACGAGTCGCTCCCTATGTTCTTGATTTAGAAAAACAGGCAAGAACAGTAGAAATTGAAGCTGTCTTTGATAATCCTCAAGAGTTTCTTTTACCTGGTTATAGCGCTGATATTACAATTATCATTGACACATCTGAAGCGACCTTAAGTATCCCTTCACAAGCATTAATGGCTGGTGGTTTTGTTTATCTTATCAACTCAGATAACACCATCTCTATGACAGAGATTGAAGTTGGTCTTTCTAATTGGCAACACACTGAAGTTCTAAGCGGTCTGACCATTGAGGACAAGATCATTTTATCAGTAGATAGACAAGGATTAGAAGATGGAGTAACAGTCATCATTGAGGAAACAGATAATCCAGAAAGCGCCTCGAGTGATGAGACCAATATAGCAGTTGAAATTGGCTAACATATCATTGACCAATGATTCATTTAGAAAACTTATGTCGACATTTTGAAGTGGGCAATCAAATTGTCCGCGCCTTAGACGAAGTAGACCTAGAAATTAATAAGAACGAATATGTCTCTATAATGGGTGTTTCAGGGTCTGGGAAATCAACACTGCTTAATATACTTGGATTATTGGATACACCGACCTCAGGTAGTTACGTTTTATCTGGCGTGAGCACGTCAAAAATGAATGATGATGAAATGGCTCATATCCGATCAACAAAAATTGGATTTATTTTCCAATCTTTTCATTTAATACCAAGGTTGACAGCCGCTGAGAATGTTGAAATGCCTATGGTTATATCAGGTCTTAATCCAAAAGAAAGAAAGGAGAAGGTAGACAACGCTCTGGCTAGGGTTAGCCTCACTGACAGATCAGATCACAGGCCTGAGCAGCTTTCAGGCGGACAAAGACAACGAGTAGCCATAGCCAGATCAATAGTTATGGAGCCCGATGTTTTATTAGCCGATGAACCCACAGGAAATCTTGATTCTATATCCAGTAAAGAAATTATTAAATTAATAGAGGAGCTTAATAAGGGTGGTTTAACCCTTATACTTGTTACCCATGATACTGATTTGGGTTTACGATCTGACCGATTGATCGAACTCCTTGATGGAAAAATTGTTACAGATAAAAAGAATTAATTATGCGTTTTTATGATCTATTATTTTTAGCGTTTAGCACTCTGATACGATACCCATTGCGAACATTAATGCTGCTCATTGCAACCTCCATTGGTGTTATGGCTGTCATCCTTTTAACAGCTGTCGGAGAAGGAGCCAGGGACTACATCACTGGCGAATTCAAAGACATGGGCACCAATCTGCTGATTGTGATGCCAGGGAAAAATGAGACCACAGGAGGAGGCTCACCTGCTGATTTAGCTGGTGTTGCACCAAGAGATTTGACCGTTGAAGATGCGATTAGCTTAAGACAAATTGAAGCAATAAATAGAATTGCACCAATTGTTGTAGGAGAAACGCCGGCGCAATTCAATGGTTTGGAAAGATCTGTACCCATCATAGGCACAACCCCCTCTTTTTTAGCAGTCAGAAAATGGGAAATGGAGAGCGGTAATTTTTTACCTGGCGTCACTCTGGATCGATCCCCTCCAGTTTGTGTTATTGGCAAAGAAGTTGAATCCGAACTCTTTGGTAAAAACAATGCTATAGGCCAATGGTTAAGAGTAGGTGACAGACGTTGTCGTGTCACTGGTGTTATTGCCACTGAAGGAAGAGCCATTGGCATCGATGTACAAAAAATTGTAGTGATGCCTGTGAGTTTAGCCACTGCACTGTTCAACCGACCTTCATTATTCCGAATCATAGCTGAGGCAAGAAATACTTGGGAGATGGATCAAATTAAGAAAGATATTATTAGAATCATAAAAAAGCGTCATCAAGGCAAGGAAGACATAACAGTTATTAGGCAAGATGCTGTAATGAAGTCTTTTGATAATATCTTTGATGTGCTGACTATGGCATTAGGTTCTATTGCTTCTATCAGTTTATTTGTGGCCGGCATTCTTATCATGAATGTTATGTTAGTTGCTGTTTCTCAACGACAATCAGAAATTGGGTTGCTGAAGGCTATTGGCGCTAAAAATAAACAGATTAATTATTTGTTTGTCACTGAAGCTATTATTTTATCTGGATCAGGAGCGATCCTTGGATTGATCTTGGGACACACCACAACACAAGTCCTAAAACTGGCTTTTCCTACCTTTAATTTTTTACCACCACTATGGGCATCGTTTGTTTCTCTAATTGTGGCCTTGGTGTCAGGGGTTATTTTTGGATTGCTACCTGCTCGAAGAGCTTCTAAGCTAGACCCTGTGATCGCTTTATCTGGAAACAAATAATATGAAAATTAAAGACATTTTTATTTTTTCTTCCTTCTCTGTAATTTCTCAGAAAATGAGAAGCTTTCTGACTTCGCTTGGGATTGCAATTGGTGTTGTTTGTGTGATTTTCTTAACAGGTTTA
Source organism: Gammaproteobacteria bacterium (assembly GCA_963578425.1). Taxonomy (GTDB): domain Bacteria; phylum Pseudomonadota; class Gammaproteobacteria; order Steroidobacterales; family UBA11654; genus CACPJA01. The sequence goes on from CAUZCF010000003.1 coordinate 12,816, forward strand.
GGGCAAGGCTTACAAGATTATATTGTTGGACAATTTACTCAGTTTGGTACTAATATCATTGGAATATCACCAGGCAAAGAACAAACAATGGGTCTGCCCCTTGGAGTTTTTGGTACTCTTAGGCCTTTATCATTTGAAGACGCAGAAGCGCTTGAACGACTGCCAACCATTGAAATAGCAGTTCCAGTTTCTGCAGGCAGTGGTGAAATTGAAAGCGCAGATCGCATGAGAAGATCAATGGTCGTAGGCACCGGTTCTGATTACGATATTATTGTTGGCGCTGAGGGTAATATGATTGGTCAATACTTGCCTGATGATAATCCTAAAACACCAAGGGCTTTTGCCGTTCTTGGCCCTAAAATGAAAACAGAATTGTTTGGAGAACAAAACTCATTAGGATTAACAGTTAGAGTTAACTCTGAACGATTCCGTATAGTTGGCGTGTTGCCAGCAAAAGGTGATTTTCTAGGTATGGATCTTGACGATGCTATTTATATTCCCATAGCTAAATTCAATTCAATGTTCAATAGGGATGGGTTCCAAGAAATTGATGTCATTCACAAGGATAATGTAACAGCGGATGAAGCTGTAGCCTCAATGAAAAGATTAATGATTAGACGTCATGGAGGCGATGACACCACCATGCACACTCAAGCGGACATGTTGGAATCATTGGGTGATATTATGAAATGGTTGAAATTTACTGTTGCTGCTTTTGGTGGCATCTCACTTCTAGTAGGTGGGGTTGGTATATTTACAATCATGACAGTTGCTGTCAATGAAAGAACCTCAGAAATTGGGGTATTGAGAGCCATCGGTGCTTCACGCAGGAGAATTCAAGATGTGTTTTTACTAGAATCTATTTTTTTAGCAATCTTAGGGGCCCTGTTAGGGCTTTCGATTGGGTTCTTAGCCATCAATATAGCTCTGGCTATTTATCCTGACATGCCAATTGCTGTCGCATGGGAATATATCGTCTATGCAATCATCATTTCTCTATTTATTGGATTAGTTGCCGGCTATCTGCCCGCAAGGTCAGCAGCCCAACTTGATCCAATCGAAGCGTTAAGAACTGATTAAGAAGCCAATCGTTGCATCATATTTGAATATGTTGCGATATGCGATTCAGTCGGTAAAAATGTTTCTAAATAGCTCTTTCTATCTTGCATAGCATCCCACCAAGATCTAATCTTTCTGCATTCTTTTGGCCATTTAGCATCAAATAAATGTTCATAAGCACCGAAGCGTTCAAAAAAAGGTGCGTAATGTAAATCAACCAATGTTAATTGGTCACCCATCCAAAAAACACCACTATCATTTTTATCAAAGCATTCTTTTTCAATATAAAGTAAACGGTCTCCAACGATCTTTAAGTTCTGTTGTTGAAGCTCCTCATCCTGATGGTCTCTGAGTAATCTTGTGCAAGCTGGAAGATAATAATTAGAAGCATAATCGATCCAAATTCTTGCTCTTGCTCTCTCATAATGATCATCTGGCATCAAAGCAACTTCTGGGTATTCTTCCTCTAGGTATTCATTAATGATCGCTGATTCATAGATCGTCTTTCCTTCATGAACTAAGACAGGAACTTTCCCATATGGTGAAATCTCTAAAAACCAGTCTGGTTTGTTATAGACATCAATCTCAATTAATTCAAAATCAAGTGCTTTTTCAATCAGAGCCATTCTAGTCCTCTGAGCGAAAGGGCATTTGTCGAAACTGTAAATTTTTATATCACTCATAATCTATAACTCTTTCATAATGTGATACCAAAAATCAAGCGAAGCTTGATATGCACTGATCTCTATCCTTTCATTTAGTCCATGACCCCTATAACCCGTGGGGTCAGTCATCATGGCGCTAGTTCCATAGACCGGTATTCCCATACTCCTTAGATGAAGAGCATCCGTTGCCCCTGTGGACATAGTAGGAACCAGAGGCATATTTGGAAAAACCTTGCCAATGGCCTGACTAACTAGGTTTTGTATTTCAGATGTAATCGGAGACACCGGACTTTTCTGAAAGTTTGAGACCGATGCAACCTCAACATTATTGCCCACCAGCTCTTGTAGGGTTGAAAAAATGTCTTCAGGGTCCTCATGAGGCAATACCCTACAATTTACTGTTGCAGTCGCAGACACTGGTAGAGCATTTTCTGCATGCCCAGCTGTAAGTTGTGTTGCCACACAAGTGGTTCTCAAAATGGCATTTACTGCAGAATTATTATTTACCATATCAAACTCTGATTCAGTGTCTCCATCAAGGATGGCTATGGTTTCCTCTCTAACATTTCCTTGAGCTTCATTCAAAGCAAATTCAAGTGTGGCTCTGGTTGTTTCATTTAGGCTAATTGGGAATTTATGTGCTTCCACTTTCTTCAATGCATTAGCTAATTCATAAATGGCATTATCTGGTCTTGGAATTGAACTATGGCCTCCACGATTTGAGGTGGTCATGGTGACTGTCATATATACTTTTTCAGCTGATTGTAATCTGAATGCCTCGGGGTTCTTCATAGTCCCAGTGATATAGCCACCGTCAGAATTAAATGCGAAAGGAGCACGTCTTACAGACTCAAGATTATCACGGAAGTATCTAATGCTATCCATGCCGGTTTCCTCATCTCCCGTTAGCAACATAATAATGTCGTTCTTGGGTACAAATCTTTCTTCTTTGAGTCGTATAAAAGTAGTAAGCAATGCTGCAGCACCCCCTTTATTGTCGCTAGCTCCTCTGCCGTGAAGAAAACCATCGATTTCAACCAACTGAAAAGGATCGGTATCCCATGAATCTTTTACAGCAGGCACCACATCAATATGGGCCATAACAACAATGGGTTTGTTTGAAGATTGTCCTTTATATACGGCATATAAGCCTTTCGAACTGTCGGTCGGTCCTACAACTTTGAGATCCTCATCATCAAACCCATGATTCAGTAGAAGTGTTTTTGACAGCTCACTCACTTCAGTTGCAAGCCCCATGCCAGCTGTTGACTCAATAGCAACTAGATCAGATAAAATAGATGTTCCCAGTTTGACATAATCACCTGAGCCAAACGCAAGGTTAGAGAATACAGCCATCGTCAGGATTAAGAATTTACTAGATAATTTCATTACATTGTCTCCTTATTAGATTGTACTAGATATTCCAAGGCATCGACAGCCGTCTTCTGGCCTAATTCCTGAACAAGTTGATGCCCACCTGATTCATATATAATCATTTCAATAGAGCTTGAATTCACTAATAGATTTTTCATTTCATAAGCTAATTCAACAGGAACAACTTTATTCTTTTTACCCCACATGATCAGCACAGGAGATTTGATTTGCTGAATAACTTGATCAATATCTCCTGATACATATTGCTTCATTCTAGCCATCTGTGCGTCCCTTTGACCTTCCCTTAACAACAGATCATGCCATCGAGTAATCAATTCTTCACTTATATTAGAGGGATCCCCAAAACCTCCTGTTAGAAGACCTTTAACCAATGATCTGGGTGTTATTTGTGTGATCAGATTAAATGCTCTAGGTAGTTTTGCCGGCTCATTGCTCCCTCTTACCCTTGGGTTAAGAGCACCTGGACTAACTAAAATAAGATTATCCACCGCCTCGGGATTGTTACGTGTAAAATGAATTCCAATAGTTCCACCCAATGATGCTCCAGCAATAGTTAATTGTTTTATGCCCAAAGAACTAACTAATGTTTCAATCAAGAAGAGTGTTCTGGGCATGGAATAATTATGCAAAGGATCAGCTTCTGTTAAACCATGACCTGGTATATCTAATCTAATTACTCTGTAGTTAGGGGATAGTGTTTCAACCCAAGGTCTCCAGTCAATTAAGTTAGCATAGTTAGCATGTAGTAATAGGATGACTGGCCCTGTACCTTCATCAGTGTAATGAATATTAACACCATCAATATTTATAAAAGATGAACTATGTTCTAAATACTTTGCTTCAATTTCTTCAGCACTCTTATCCACAGGGTAGCGAGCACCAAAGAAAAGACTCACTAAAAAGAGACCAAGAATGGAGAGGCAAGTGATCAGGGTTATTTTAATAATTTTTTTTATCATAAAAATTTATTTAACTATTGTGTAATCAACTCTAATATTAGCTTTATATTATCGATATAAATCCAATTGTGGAAACATGAACAAAGAAAACATAAAAGAGAACACGATGAAACCTTTTGAAGATGGAGACATTTTCCTTGGTTGTACTTATTTGAATGATAAGAATGATGATCACAAAGGGGACGGGAGAATCTTGCAGTATGACAAGAATCTTCAACCTAAAGGAGTCTTATGGACAAAAGGCACTGAGCATTTAGTGATTGGATTAACTTTCGATCGACAAGGGATCCTGTGGGGATTTGATATGCATAATCACATTGTTGTGAGGGTTTCTCCAGATGGTCATCAGATGCCACATTATCATTTTGGAGATCGGGCATTTTCAAATGTGACTTTTGATAAAGACGGTAATATCTATTTAGGGGAAGCCCTTGTTGGCAATACCCCATACCCAGGGAGTTACATGAAACGTCTACCTGGACTTGATTTATTGGGTTACGCAAATATACATAAGTTTAATTCAGAGTTAGAGTTGGTTGATGTTTTTGATGCAGCTTATTCTCCTGAGTTTCACCATTTTAAAGGGATAACCCATTCAACTATGCACCCCAGTGAACAATTCATCACCTACACCACCGAAATAGGGAAAAAAGTAATGCAGTACGATATTGTGAATCGCCAGCAAATGGATGACCTAGTGGTATTATCTGGCGATTTAACCGATAAGGTAGTGGCTATTGCGGTTAATTATTTAGCTGATGGGAGATTGCTGCATTCACGCGGGGACTATATTGAGATCTTAGACGAGCAGGGCAAGGTGATGCAAACCATAGACTTAAATGAACACGGATGGGGTATTGCTCAAATAACCCCATCATCTGATGGCAAACATTTTTTTACTGCAAATATCTTTTCAGGAATCATGTTAAAAGTTAGTTTAGATGATGGAAAAGTGGTTGGGTCAATTGACACTGGTTTTGCAGTTCCAAAAAGAAGTTTTGGTGGGGTTGCTGAATTTCATCAGTCTTCCTGAAATCTATCTAATTTGATACCATAAGATATGAAGATCTCCTTAAAAGTTGTCCCTATATTCCTTTTACTTATCGGTTGCGTTGCAAATCAAGAAGTAGAGGAAAATATCAATAACAAAAACAACCCAAGCCAAGCAACTGCAGAGGCAAAAAAAGATAATAAAATTTGTCGTGAAGTTTCTGTTTCTGGAAGTAGACTTAAAAAAAAGGTTTGCTCTACGGTTGAAGAAGAAGAAGATAGAGCAAAAAAAAGTCAAAGAATTTTAAGAGAGCAGCAAAATAGAGAACGTGTAAGATCAGGAATGCCTGATCCAGGTTAATTAAAACAATTTAATTCTTGTTAATCTCTAAGCTGTAATGAAGGAATTCATCATCTACTTCATAGCCTAAAGACTCATAGAGGGATTGGCCAATAAAATTATCTTTTGCTGTGGATAGTTCTAAGCGCTTAAAGCCATTCTCTTGGGCATATTGTCTCGCCTTATTCATTAGAGCCCTCCCTATACCTTTAGTTCTTGTATCAGGATCAACAAATAAATCATAAAGAATTAACATAGGGATGGTGCTCACTGAGCAAAAAGAGGGATAGAGTTGAACAAAACCAGATAAAGTTCCGTCTGCATTATTAGAAACAAAAATTATGGACTCCTTCATTTCCATTCTGCCTTTAATGAACTGATGAGCTCTTTCAAGATCATCTGGTTGTTTATAAAATATTCTATAGAGGTTAAATAATCTGGCAACCTCATCTAAATGTTTGATATTAGCTTCGATAATCTTTGACATAGAATAATTTTAGCCTCCTTCAGTTAGAAAAGACATCTCTCTAATGATACTTTCAGAAACTAATACAGGTGATTCCTCATGAACATAATGACCAGCATCTTTAATCAATTGTAATTTACTATTTTTAAAACCTGTTTTTAGTTGAAGAGCTTCTTCCATTGATTTATTCCGATCCTCAATTCCAAAAACTATCAGTGTGGGATTGCTTACTTGATCCATCAACTCAGCCTCATTCGCATCATAAAACTCACCTAACATACTGCTTGTCCCTTCAAGATAGTCTTCTGTCTTTGATCCCATCATGATCTTATCCATGACCTGCTCATTGACAATTGATGGATTATAATAAGAGCGTTTTAAAAATTGTTCTCTGAATTCTCTATTGGCAAACTGTTTTGCTGAAACCCTTGCAAAGGGAAAGATCAAGTTAATATATCTTGCAAACTCAGGCACACCTGTGTTGATAATGCCTGGATTGAATAAAATTAAACCTTTGGTTTTTTTGTTATTCATCGCAACATGCAAGCCAATGGCGCCACCTAAAGAATGTCCACCCACTATAAATGAGTCAAGATTTAAAGCATCGGCAAATTTTCCAATGGTTTTAGCCTGGTTAGCATTACTGTAGTCATAATCTGTCGGTTTTGCTGATAAGCCAAACCCAAGCAAATCCAAAGCAAAAATATTATAGTTTGCAGACAGGAGAGGAGTGATTGATCTCCATGAATGTAAATTATTTCCAAATCCGTGAATCAGTATTAGATTTGGACTATGGTCTTCTTCTGTGAGGTATTGTCTATAGCGAATATCATGGTCACTGACTTTAATAAAAAGATCATCCTTAGTTACCAATTCTTTAATCGGCAGTGCTTCCAAAGGTAGATAGGCATATATGACTAATGCACCGTAGCTAAGAATCACTAAGAACAGAGTGAGCTTTAAAACAATTTTAAATAACATTGTCACTTTTTTATACATTACAAATCTAAAAAGAAGAAGTTAACGAAATTATATTAGAGTAGGTAGTTTATGTATTGCGCTCCCCTTGTGCAATTGAACAAGACTATCTACTCTTCCAAATAAACACCCTATAAAACCTTTTGATTGGGGGCTAGTATAAAATTTAAATTGAGACTTTCGGGCGTTCTTTTGGTGCAGTTAATAGTAAAGGCGCTGAAGAAACCACTACGCCACCAGGTTGTTCCATAGTTATTGCAAAGGCTACTGCTTTAGAGATTTTTAGTTTGGGATTGATGGGTATGATTATCGCTTTATCTGTTCGAGTCACATCAAAAACACCGCCATCTACAGGTTGTCCATACTTCAAGGGATCAATAATCCAAATTTGATACTGATTTTTACTTGAATCATTCATAGGTAAGCCTGCTATTTGAATAAACCCTTTTTGTTTTTGATCACTCCAGATGATATCACCACTGATTGATTCCAAGTCATTTGACCTTGAGTACCATGGATATTGAATTAAATCTTCTGCTGTTATTTCCATCACCATTTTTTTCAAAGGAAGATATCTAACATTACTTTCATAACCTTTAAACTCAATCATTGAAAAAGATAAGCCAATAGTCATCAGTATTGTTAAGGCCCAAGCGTATTGGGGTTTGTAACTATAAAACAGTGTTCTCATGAAGTTACTTAAATAATCAGATGTGGTTGATTGGCCTAGTTCTTTTTTATGGCGATAAAGAGTCTTTTTTCTAATATGTTGAGGTAGAGTCTCATTATTGAAATCATCTTCTAGATAGAATCCAACTTGAGCAAGAGCTGTGGTTTTATGAAAGTAATCAGATGTGTATTCAGGAAAAAGATCTAATAGGCTATTTAATTCCTGTTTCTCCTGTTGTGACAGTTGTTCAGATGCTTCTAAGACCAGCAAATCCAATAACCTTTCTAGTTGTATTTGTTCTTTATGCATTTTTTAGATCTAAATTAGTTGCTCGTTGCTTAGTATCAAAAAGGCCTTTAAGTTTGATTAAGTTTCTTCTGATTCTTGTTTTGACTGTCCCCAGAGGAATATTAAGAAGCTTTGCAATCTCTGAGTGGCTATAACCCTGATACACACTTAAATTAAGTAATTCTTGGTCTGCTATTTCTAAAGTTCCAATTGCATCTTTAATCAACTGAAGATCAGTGGATTCGTTGAGAATAGATTCTTTAAAAAGTTCTTGCCCATTATCCTCATCAATTGATTGTAGGTTTCTGTGTTTACTAACTTTCCTTAAATAATCAATAAATCGGCGCCTAGCAATCATGGATATGAAAGTAACTTCTGAGGCTTTCGTATGATCAAATTTCTCAGCAGCCTTCCAAATTGCAATAAACACCTCTTGCACTGCATCTTCCACGTCTGATTCTTTGTATAGAAATTTTCTACCAATTGACCACACCAGGTTCCCGTATTTTTCAATCAGTAAATTAAAAGAACGATCCTCACCTTTGGCGATGAGCTTCAGTATTGAATCAGTATTATCCGAACTCATTGGTGATAAATATTCTTTTCTTACTTCAGTTATGTTGCCCGCACATTGTGACATGGAATAAACCCTTGTGAATCTCTTAGTATTTGTATTTCGTAAAATACTCCTTCTTGGATTCAGAAAACGTTTAAATTATGGGGCTATCCAGTCTCCTGCAAAATTACAACCAAATTCTACGCCCATAGGGCCCTGATTGCTGTCTTGATAGTAGACTTCTTCCCATCCGCCTCTTTCACACGAACCAACGGATTCTTCCCGAGGGCAATCCCCTTCCGAATAGGTAGGCTCAAGAATACTGACCATGCCATCACCAACTTCGGGATAGTGCATGCAAAACTCTTCTGAGACATTTGTTCTACAGGCTTTATAAGGCTCACCTGCAAATGGGTTATCTGCCATATAAATACAATGGCCGGTTCCATTTGATTTATTAGAGTCACTATCATGATGATTACTTGCTAATAGCGAATTACTGCATAGGCTGCTTAATACTAGGCAGGATAAAAGCAAAGTTTTTTGAGTATTCATAAATTTCATTCCTTTCTTACCATTGTAGAACCTAATTGATGTCTCAACAACAAACAGTTCTATATAAACTATATTTTTTATTTACAATAGATAACTCAAGATAAGGAGTAACCCAATGAAGAAATCTCCGATTGCGCAGACAATCTACCTCATTTTTTTTAGTTTTCTAATGAGTATTTTTTCAACTGTTGAAGCAGATCATAATCATATAAAAGTATATGACCAAGGCAAACCCACTGTTTTTATTACAGGTTCAAATCGAGGTATTGGTTTAGCTTTAGTAAGAAACTATGCCATTAAAGGATGGAATATAATAGCAACATGCCGTAGCCCTGAACGTGCTAATGACTTGAATAAACTACTGGGCGATTATCCTAACATCTCAATTGAGAAATTAGATGTAACTGATTTAGATGAAATAGAGTCTTTAGCGAGAAAATATGAAGGCGTTGCTATAGATGTTCTTATAAACAATGCAGGTATTCTTGGTGATGTTGAAGCTCAAACATTTGGTTCTTTGAGTCAGTCAACTTTTGAGAAAGTTATGGCAGTAAATGCTTATGGGCCCTTAAAGGTCGCTGAAGCATTTTCTGACAATGTTGCACTTAGCAAGCAAAAAAAAATAGTGTCAATGACCAGCGGTTTAGGATCTATGCAGATTACAGGCAACACAGATCGTTTTTATTTCTATAGGATGAGTAAGGCAGCATTGAATATGGGGGTGATAGCAATGAATGTTAGTTTGAAATCAAAAGGAGTCATGTCGGCACTTATTGCTCCTGGGATGGTTGATACGCAACTATTAGACGAGTCAGGTTATGCAGGTCCTGGAGTGATAACCACAGATGACAGTGCAATTGGCTTGATAGAAGTGATTGAAGAAATTTCACCTCAAACAATCAGGAAAAATAGGGGTAAAGCAACCAATTACAACAAGGGTATCATTCCTTGGTAATGATTACGGATTGATAGATTTATGTTGGTTTATCCAGAAATTGATCCTATAGCAATTCAGATTGGTCCAGTTTCAATTGCTTGGTACGGAATTATGTATCTGCTGGGTTTTGTTGCAGCATTCAGGTTAGCGAGAATAAGAGTTAAACAAGATTGGTCCCCACTATCCAAGGAACACATTGATGATCTAATTTTTTATGCTGTTATAGGCGTGATTCTAGGCGGTAGACTTGGCTATATGCTTTTTTATGACACCATGCATTTAATGAGTAATCCTTGGTCATGGTTAATAGCATTACCGCAATTATGGAATGGAGGGATGTCCTTTCATGGGGGGTTATTAGGGGGATTGTGTGCGGTATTCATAATATCAAAACGGGTTCAGCGATCGTTTGTTTCAGTTATTGATTTTGCAGCACCCTTGGTTCCTATAGGTCTTGGGTTAGGGAGGATAGGTAATTTTATTAATGGCGAACTATGGGGAAGGCCAACAGATTCTGTTGTTGGTTTTTTAGTACAAGGAACACAAAGACATGCAACACAACTCTATGAAGCCACTCTAGAAGGACTATTGTTGTTTATTATTTTATGGCTATACACTAAGAAAAAAAGACCCAGTGGTTTTCCCGCCGCTGTGTTCTTAATAACATATGGGTGTTTTAGAATTTTTATTGAATTCTTTAGATTACCTGATGCGCATATTGGCTATTTATATGGGGAGTGGCTAACCTTGGGCCACTTACTTACAATTCCAATGATGATATTTGGTTTTTGCATTATTATTGCAAACAAACTAAGGGTAAAATAAATATTTATTTTTTCTAATTGATAAGGAGCTGTTCGTGCAACAATATTTGGATTTACTTCAGAAGATACTCGACGAAGGGCAGGTAAAAGAGGATAGAACTGGCACAGGCACACGCAGTTTTTTTGGTCATCAAATGCGATTTAATCTTAATGATGGCTTCCCTATATTGACGACAAAGAAAATTTTTTTTAAAGGGGTGGTCTACGAACTACTCTGGTTTCTAGACGGTTCGACAGACAACAAGAAACTTAAAGATAATGGCGTACACATTTGGGATGAATGGGAAGATGAATCTGGCGATCTAGGCCCAATATATGGTTACCAGTGGAGACACTGGCCAGACCATAATATGGGGAAGCCTATTGATCAAATTGAGAATGTAGTTGATCAATTGAAGAATAATCCAAGCTCAAGAAGAATTATTGTCAGTGCCTGGAATGTTGCTGATTTACCGGATGAGAAAATTTCACCCCAAGACAATGTAATGAATCACAAAATGGCACTAGCACCGTGCCATGCTTTTTTTCAGTTTTTTGTTTCTCAAGGTGCGTTATCTTGTCAACTCTATCAAAGGAGTTGTGACACATTTTTAGGGCTGGGTTTTAATATAGCATCCTATAGTTTATTGACTCACATGTTGGCACAACAGTGTGACCTAAAATTAGGCGAATTTATTTGGACTGGTGGGGATGTACATTTGTATCTTAACCATTTAGAGCAAGCTAAGGAACAGCTTGCAAGGACTCCGTATAGCTTGCCTCAATTAATGATAAAGACGAAGCCAGATTCAATTTTCGATTATGCCTATGATGATTTTGAGTTAACTAACTATGAGTATCATCCACATATTCCAGCAGCTATATCAATTTAAGGCTATCAACTTTAATTGGTAAATTAGGTTTACTAAGATCAATAGCTATTAGTTGACCACCCCAGACACAGCCTCCATCTAGGCAAACAACCCCTTGATCATGCAAGTAATTAACTGTGGACCAATGACCAAAGACTATAAGATTTTTATTAATTTTTCTTTCTGGATATGCATACCAAGGTATCAAGTGATTGACCTTATCGGGTGAGTTTTTTTGTTTAAAATCACATATACCATCGTCAGTTAAATATCTCATTCTAGTAAAAGTATTTACGATAGCATTATGTCGCTGAGTATCTTCAAGTCCTTTTTTCCATGATTCATTGGTGTACATCTTACTAAAAAAATCATCAGCCTGATGCACACTGATGATAGTTTCTATCTCATGAGCATAAGCTTGCGCTTGATTAATGTTCCAATGAGGGTGGATGCCTGCATGAACTACAATTATATTCGTCTCTTTATCAATGTGGAGCAAGGGTTGATGGCGTAGCCATTCAATAAGGTTGATTTTATTTGAAGACTCTAATATAGGTTTTAGTGTTTCATCTTTTGTTTTAATGTTCCCGTTTTTTAAAGTTAGAGCAATGAGATGAAAATCATGGTTGCCCAGCACATTAATAACTGATTCATTGATTGAATAAAGATATTCCAAGACTTTTAACGAATCCGGACCTCTGTTAACAAGGTCTCCAGTAAAAATAAGATTATCAGTAGTAGTATTAAAATTAATTTTTTCGAGTAATAAGATGAGCTCATCGAAGCAACCCTGAACATCACCAATGGCGTAGGTACTCATTCACTTACTCCTGGCTTTTGATAAGCTTAAAAAATCATCAACAGTCAAGTTTTCAGGTCTGTTTTCAGGGTTTATGTTTGCTTTTTTAATTTGATCGATTGTCAATAGGCCTTTTAAGGAGTTAGTTATCTTTTTCCTACGTTGGTTAAAAGCAGCAATGAGGATTTGGTTAAGCTCAATATTAATTTGATCTTCAAGTGGTGCTTTTGGTGTAAGTTTAATGATAGAAGACATTACTTTTGGGGCTGGGTAAAAGGCATTTGGCTTTATATCAAAAAACTTTTCAACATTACAACGTGCCTGAATTGCAACTGATAGCCGCCCATATATTTTTGAATTAGGCTGGCTCACTACTCGTTCTGCTACTTCCTTTTGAAGCATTAGATGTATGTCAGAAAAATACTGATTATATTTGATGATATGAAAAATTAAAGGTGTCGAAATATGATAGGGTAAGTTGCCAACCAGTCTCATTTTTTTATTCTTATAGCTTGAGCTAAAGTTATATTTCAGAGCATCTGTCTGATGTAATAAAATTTTTTCAGAACGCTGGCCTTCAATCATTAATTTTGCTAAATCTCTATCTATTTCAATAACTTCTATGAAGTTAATTTTGTCTAATAAGGCATAGGTTAAAGCTCCATGACCCGGTCCAATTTCAAGAATATGGTCATTAAGTTTTGGACTGATGACGTTAATAATTTTGTTGATAATATTCTTGTCATGCAAGAAATTTTGACTGAATCGTTTACGCGCGTTAGTTATTTTTACTTCTGGCATAACGAGCTGACATTTCTTTTGCTGTATCCAACGCAAAATTTAGACTTTGGTTATTTGTGTTTTTTCTTCCAGCTTGTTCAAGGGCAATTCCATGATCCACTGAGGTTCTAATAATACCAAGTCCCATGGTGACATTAGCAGCGAGATGTGGGTAAGAATACTTAAACAGAGGTAGGATTTGATCATGAAAAAGACTAACAATGATATCCATATCATTGTTTTGTAATAGAGCGGTGTCAGCAGCATAGGGACCAAATATATTTAAACCCTTATTACGCATTGTTTCAATTACTGGAATTATAGTTTGTATTTCTTCACTGCCAAGTAACCCATTTTCTCCTGCATGTGGATTAAGCCCTAAAATAGCAATACGAGGCTCTGATATACCAAAATACTGATTAAGGTCGAAGGAAATAATATCACAAATATTCATAAGCAAATCTTGAGTAATTAGTGAAGGTACTTCCTGCAAGCTAACATGAGTTGTTGCTAATGCCAGTTTCATATCATCTGATATAAAGGACATCACGGGTGATGTTTTACACAAATTACCAATATATTCAGTATGACCTTTGAAATTAAAACCACTGTTTGCAATTACTTCCTTACTAACAGGACCCGTGATAAAACCAGAAAAATCACCTCTAAGACAGCCTTGAGTGGCTTGTTTTATCATTTCAAGCACATACGGGCTATTAGCTTCATTTAAATAACTGCACTGGACTTCTTCAGTGAGACTAAAATCTTGAACCAGTAATTGATTTTTCTCTAAGATGATTGGTTGTGATTGAGGCTCATAGTCTATAAATGACAACTGTATATCCAGAACCCGAGCTCTCTCTTTGAGTAAGTTCACATTACCAAACACAACAAAATCAGAGGCATCATCTCGGCACGCAATTGAGAGAGAGATATCAGGACCAATTCCAGCTGGTTCCCCCGTGGTCACAACAAAAGGTTTGTTCATTTTTGAAAAATCAATTTGAAATTAGTTATAGGGTAGTTTTTCAACAAATGCTTCATCACGAAGCTCGCGTGCCCAAATTTCTATTTCACTGGATAGTTTTGAGTTTCGAATAGCAGTGACCGCCTTTCTTCTTTGAATTTCTTCGGTGTTATCAAAAATTCTTTTACCCAAGTATTCTATGATATGCCAACCATAGCGTGAACGAAATGGTGGACTAATTTCATTCTCTTCTAATGAGTAAGCAACTTCTTCAAATTCAGGCACAAAGAAACCACGAGCTGCCCATCCCATATCACCTCCATCTTGAGCAGAGCCAATATCTTCAGACACAGCAGCAGCAACGGCGCCAAAATTACCTTCATTAATAATTTGTTGTTGGATAGTTTTTAATTTTTCTTCGGCAGCTGAATCATCCAGCACTTCATTGGTCTTAATTAAAATATGGCGAACTTTAATTTGTTCTTGCAAAATTGGTTCATTACCTTTTATTTCATTTAATTTAATTAGATGAAAGCCGCTAGAAGTTTGAAATGGGAAGCTTAATTCTCCATTTTTTAATTCGCTTGCTACTTTTACAAAAATATCAGGTAATTGTTCGCCTTTCATCCAACCTAACTGACCACCAGACAATACTTGTTGGCCTTGAGAGAATTCTGTTGCTGCTTCCTCAAAACTCTTGCCACCAATAATATCTTCATACAGTTCATTAATAAAATCTTGCTTGTTATTAACTTCACCTTCTCCAGCGTTTGAGCTTACGGGTATTAGAATATGTGATAAATTATATTCATAATTCAGCCTGTCTTGATCTTTTTGGAAGACCAAAAAATTTTCTAATTCGCTCTCAGAAACCGCTATTCTTGAGATTACATCTCTTTGACGAAGTTGTTCAATTGTTATTTGCTGTCTTAATTCACTGCGATAGTCGTTATAATTAATACCTTCTTTCTCTAGCATTTTTGGAAATTCTTCAAAGCTAACATCGTTGTTTCTAGCCACATTAGCTATAGCAGCATTTAAGGCTTCATCTGAGACTCTGATCCCATATCTATCAGCCTTTTGTAGCTGAATCCTTTGAACAATTAATCGTTCTAACACTCCTTCTCTAATAGTATTAACAGGCGGGATTTGGCTTCCTTGTTGTTCTAAATTAGCCATAATCAACTGAAATTGTATTTCAACCTCACTTCTTAATACAACTCCATCATTCACAATTGCAGCAATACTATCCATAAACTCACCTGTTCCCCCAAGGTCTCTGGTTTGAGGAACAGCAAGAGATGACATCAGCATCAGGCTACAAGCTATAATTTTTAGATTTCTTTTCATATGACCCTTAAATTTATGACACATCATAGCCCAATATTCCATCTTCCAGAAGGTTTTCTATAGGCATACCTATTTCTCCTAAGCCTTTAAAAATGAATTGAATTGAAAAAGAGGTATCACTCTCTCCGTTACGATACATTAAGTGCTTACGAGAAATAGCACGAATGCCCCAGCAACAAGTTTCGTATTCAATTCCAAGGAAGTGTTCAAGTGCTTTTCTATCTTCAATTGAATAATTGTAACGACCAACAATATTCCATTGATTTTTTATCGGCCAAGAGAATGAGGTATCTAGTTGTTTGATATTATTTTTCCGATAACGATAAGAAAAGTTGAATATTTTCGATCCTTCAGACTGGTATCGAAACCCCAACTGGGTTTTCATAGATTGATTATTCTCTGAGTCCCAGATATGACCAAGTTGTAATCTCCATTGTGGGTTAATGGCCCATTGCATATTTGTTAAATAGGCTGAAGAATGATGATCAGATGCCAACTCACCTGGTAAACGAATTCTTCGATCTTTAAAGTATCGAGTTTGACCAAAGGTAAAGCTAAAGATTTCAGAGCTATCATTATATATTTTAGATGTTATTCCATAACTCAATTTTGATGTATCACCAACTCTATCTTGGCCTAAATACCTGTTTTTCCTAAATAGTTCTAGAGCATTACGATCAGGAAGAATTGAATCAAAGACTGGGAAATCATTTTGTTCTTTGAAAGGTATATGCACACCTAGTATTCTTGGTTCTAATGTTTGGGTATATTCTCCATCATTCCAACTTTTTGCAAATAACGCTCGCATATCTAAGCTATATATAGGCACTACTCTATTGGGCGATGTTTCTATATTATTAGGTGATTCATCCAGATCATAAGAAGTTAAATCAATTTCAACTGCGGGTTTAATCTTAATGCCATTAAGATTAAATGTCCTTGAGATATTCGGCATCAAGTGAAATCGAGTTCCTGAAGTGTTGATCGCACTATCAAAATTAGCAACATCAGCATTAACACCAAACATTACCCCCATGTTTTGATCACTCCAACGCCCATTAAAATTAATATAAGGTAAGATTTTATGCGGCCTGTTTGTTGGAATAATGGACTGATCTAAGATTTGGAAACTATCCATGCCCATCTTCATGTGCCAATTTTCTGAGAACCCTTGTAAATTGATTGTTCGGAATAGGTGGGTCTTACTTGTTGAGTTGATATTGCCTGTTAAATCCTCGAAATACTGATTATCAGAAGTATATTCACCTTTTATATTAACTCTCCACTGGGAACTCAAGTTCAATAATTGGTTATAATTTATATACTTTCTATTTTCATTCATAATCTTATCATCTGGAAGAAGGCTGACTTGGATTTCTCCTTGCTGTTTTGCTGTAAGAAAACGAAATGTATTCTCCAATTGCAGACCTCTTTTATCCATCCAATCAAAGGATGTGATGAGATCCATATTAGGTGAGATATTCCAATAATAAGGAATATTAATTTCAACCCCTTTTTTCGAAGAGGATCCAAAATTAGGTATCAGAATGCCTGATTTTCTTTCTTCAGATGTTGGAAACGAAAGATAAGGTAAGTAAAGTACAGGTGTATTGTTCACTCGTAAGATTAAGTTTTTAGCAATACCTTGATTAGGGAATATTTGAATTTCTCCTGCTTCTAGCTGCCAAGAATCATCAATGGGATTACATGTGGTATAGGTTGCATTAATAAGGCTATAGCTAGTATTAGGATTAATTTTGATCTCATCAGCTTTGCCTCTCGCTTGAGGACTTAGAAATTGATATTCCGTATTATTGATCACAGCACTATTGTCTTGTGTTTCAATAACCGCATTGTCTGCAAAAATATAGAGTTTTTTATTTTCAAGGACTAATCCTTTATTTACTCGGATCGTTCCTCCTGCTTCACTGTAAACAACCTCGCCTGCTGTGATTTTATTATCGCCAGAAACAATTTTAATTTTATCCCTTATCTTTATTTCTTCTCCGCTCTGTCCCTCTATTTGACCCGTTTGAATATTCCATGTTTGATTAATATCAAATAAAGTTGAGGTTTCGTTTATTTCTGGAGCTAAGCAAGCATTGAGGATTGACTCGTCAGATTTAATAGGGGTAGCAATAAAAGCTATGATAATAAAAAGATTCAGCCTCAAAAATTTCATGGTCTATATTTTGAATAAGAAATATTCTAGTAATTCTATATGATCTTCCAATATTTTCCTGACCTTTCTGGGTTAATAGTTTTTATTATCATGTAATATTAAATTTATAAATCAGATTTTTTCATATGGATTCTACACAAAGGGATAAATTTATAGAAGCCTGGGTGGGTCAAAGTATTGATTCATCAATATTTTCAATTAAACCAGTGCATTCAGACGCAAGCTTTAGAAGCTTCTTACGCGTGTATGATGACAAGCAAAAGAGCTATATTCTAATGGATTCGCCTCCAGAGAAAGAGGATAACGAACAATTTGTCATTATTTCAGGAATGCTGATAAAAATGGGTATACCGTCTCCTAGGATTATAAAAAAAGATTTACAAGCAGGGCTTCTTCTTTTAACTGACCTTGGTCAGCAGACATTATTAAATAAAAATATATCCACTCCCAAGGAACTCAATCGTTTTTATGGCGAAGCAATCAATATACTTGTTTCGATCCAAACCAATGGCATTGCTTTTCAAGAACAGTTACCAAAATATAATTCGGTGTTATTACACAATGAAATGGATTTATTTTCCAAATGGTATTGTAAAAAAGAGTTGGCAGTTGAAAGTAAGACTCTAAAAGAGTTTAATTTTCAAGAACTCTTTAATAGTTTGTCAGCAAGGGCTTTGGAGCAAAAACAGGTTTTTGTTCACAGAGATTACCATTCAAGGAATATCATCATCTCAGACACAGGCCAATTAGGTATTGTCGACTTCCAAGATGCTGTTGAAGGCCCTATTACCTATGATTTTGTTTCTCTATTACGAGATTGTTATTATGAGTTCTCAGACAAGGATATTGATTATTGGCTTTCTGAGTATTATCAGAAATTATCCTCTAAAGGATTGGTTGATTGTTCATTCGAGTGTTTTAAGATCGATTTTGATCTTATGGGCGTTCAGAGACATCTCAAAGCAATTGGTATATTCTCAAGACTTAAACATCGGGACCATAAGAGCAATTACATCAAAGACATACCAAGAACTTTTTCTTATTTGGATAAGGTCTCTGCGCGCTATGATTTTCTTGAACCACTCAATGAATTTATACGATTCTACAATTTGAAATGAAGGCCATGATTTTATCTGCTGGAAGGGGACTAAGGTTAATGCCAATAACCAAAAATATACCTAAACCATTGGTTAAAGTAGGGAAGCAGACTTTATTAGAAAGAAACATCACTCTTTTATATCAATCGGGTATCACTGAGATTATCGTTAATGGGTCATGGTTAGGAGAAAAAATTGAATCCTTTATTTCTAATATCCAATTAGAAGGATTAAAACTACACTATCTCTATGAGGGTTCAGAGCCGCTAGGGACAGCTGGAGCAGTATACAATGCCATGGATGGTAATCTGTTATTAAATGAAAATTTCTGGTTAGTGAATTCAGATATTATTACCAACTTTAGTTTACCCAATATTTCTCTTCTCAATAACAGAGTTGGCCACCTTATTTTAGTGCCAAATCCAGAGCATAACCCCACTGGTGATTTTGGATTAAGATCAGATCAAGTACTTAATGAATCTGTTGAAATGCTTACCTTTAGTGGCATCAGTTTTCTGTCCTGTCGAATGTTTGATGAAACCACTGAAAGATCTTCATCATTGGTAGATATTTTCAGGGATAAAATTAACCATAATCTCATTTCAGGTGAAATATTTTTAGGTGAATGGCTTGATGTGGGGACTGTTAAGAGATTAAATAGAGCTCATAATAAATTTGGCAAAAACTAATATGAATAAAAAGACAAAAATGAAGCCTGCAACTTTACTTGTGCATGCAGGCAGAAATAAATCATATGCTAATGGTGCTGTAAATATTCCTCCATATCGCTCGTCCACGGTGTTATTTGACACTTTAGAGGAATATCAAGAGGTTAAACATTATGAAGCGACATTTCAAGATGCTGTATCCAGCAGCTTTAGGTACGGAAGATTAGGTTCACCTAATAGCTTTGCTTTAGAAGAAGCTTACTCAGAATTAACTGGTGCTTATCGTTCAGTTGCAACCAATTCTGGTATGTCAGCAATTAATATTGCAGTAAGTGCTTTTTTAGAACAAGGGAGCCATGCTTTGGTGACTCAGGGTGCTTATGAACCAGCCGCAGAACTCTTCACAAAGCATCTAGGACCTTTTGGGGTAAAGACTCAATTCATATCCCCGTCAATAGGCAGAGAAATTTCTGATTTAATTGTACCTGAAACAAAACTGGTCTATTTAGAGGCTCCAAGTTCCAATACTTTTGAAATACCTGATATTGATATTTTAGTAGAGAGTATCAGAGATAAGAGTCAAGAATTGGGAACAGAAATCGTGATTACCTTTGATAATACATGGGCTGGACCACTTTACTTCAGACCACTTGAGCACGGTATAGACATAGAGATTCTATCTGCTACTAAATACGTAGTAGGGCATTCAGATGCCATGCTGGGTCTTGTAGCATGCACCGAAAAAACCTATCAATCTGTAAAGAATTCATCAAAGAATCAAGGGATATCAGCTGAACCAGATGCATGTTACCTTGGTCTTAGGGGACTTAGAACAATGGCTATCAGGATGCAGAGCCAGTTTGAGAGTACAAATGAAGTAGCCAATTGGTTGGAAAAACAAGAGCTTGTTACGGAAGTTCTCTATCCACCTTTGAACTCTTCTTCCTCTCATGATAATTGGAAAAAGTACTTTACTGGAGGAGGTAGCTTAATGAGTATTATTTTAGACAAAAAATACACTGATAGCCAATTGGCAGTTATGTTAGATAATATGGAGTTATTTGCTATGGGTTATAGCTATGGTGGTTTTGAGTCTTTGATAACACCTTGTAAGTTACAAAAAGAAAGGGTCTCAGGTTTAGATCAATTACAAAATACTATGATTAGGCTCTACATTGGATTAGAAGATATTAGTGATTTAATTAATGATTTAGAATCTGGTTTTAACAGACTAAAGAAAATCTAGTTACACAAATCTTGTCGATAAGTTATTTTTAAGTTCTTCTTTTAGCTTCTCTAATGACACATGGCTTCCCAGACGTTTAAGATCAATGGCTTGTGTTTCATTATCTCCACAAATGATTATCTGATTCCAAGGGTCCATGTTCATTGAGACATTGATTGATGCTCCATGGTAAGTGCCTCTTCTATTGATTTTGAGACCAAAACTAACTAATTTTTTGTTATCACAATAGATCCCTGGATCAGCATCAATTAGTTTTAGATTCGCTTGGTATTTTAGAACGCTCTCAAATATTACCTGATAGAAAGCCTTAATAAATATTCTAGGTTTCAGTGATCGTTTTTTTAAATCCATTAATGCATAAATCACCAGTTGACCTGGGCCATGATAGGTTACTTTTCCACCACGATCAGTTTTAATAATAGGGATAGAATTGTCTAATGGCATTTCATTTTCTTCAGAGCTTATGCCATAAGTAAAAACAGGTTCATGTTCAAGGAACCACATTTCATCTTGAGTGTGTTGATTTCTTTCTGAAGTGAACTCTTGCATGCTCACCAAAGTGTTACTGTAGTTTGTGCAGCCTAGGTTTTTAAAGAGGATAGGTTGTTTTAATTCTTTCAGTTTTCTGATTTATTCAATAGTAAAATGGCACTGTCATATAGCCAACCCCAAAGACTATCTTCTTTAATAATTTTCTCGGCATACAAAGATGTCTCAGCTAAAACTTCATCATTATAAACCATTGATAACTTACCAATTGCCTTGTCTAAATTTAACGGGGCAATTAACGGTTCATAAATTTCTATTTTTCTTTGAATCTCTTTGAAGGTTCCTTTACTTATGGTTTTGATAATTTCTTGGTGAGCCACAAGACCAACAGTATCTTCAGCACCCTTCCAGACTTTAGCTTCACCATAAGAGACTGAATTATCTACTAGCTTCTTATTTTCAAAGAATCTAAAGCCATAATTAAGCAGCGCATAGGCAGAATTATTTCTATCATCTGCACTCTTCGCACCAGTAACAACTGCTATAAATCGCATTTGATTTTTTTTAGCTGTTGCAACTAAGCAGTAACCAGCTGATTGTGTGTACCCAGTTTTCATACCATCAATGCTTGCATCCCTTCTTAGTAATTTATTACGGTTATATTGTAAGATTGGTTGTTTTGTTGTGGGATCAACAGCTTGATCAAAGGAATAAGACCGTTCAGAGTACAAATGAAAATATTCAGGAAATTCTTTGATAATTTGTGAGGCAAGCAAAGCCATATCCAGAGCTGAAGAATAGTGTTCTTCATCATCTAGACCTGATGCATTAGTATAGTGACTATTTTTTAGGCCAAGTGCTTCAGCATACATGTTCATATATTCTGCAAAAGTGTCTTCACTACCAGCAAGATGTTCAGCTAAAGCAACACTCGCATCATTGCCTGAGACAATAATCATGCCTTGAATAAGATCTTCAATCGTTACATCCATATAAGGATTAAGAAACATTGTTGATCCACCAATTGAAGAGGCATTTTTACTTATCTTCACAGGATCATCCAAGGAGACTTGCCCTTCTTTTAAGGCATGAAAAGTTGTATAGGCAGTCATGAGTTTAGTAATACTGGCAGGCTTGACTGGTTTAGTTTCTTCAAGTTTTGCAATAATAGAGCCAGTTTCAGCATCTAATAACACATAACTACTCACATCGATGTTAGGTGCTTTAGGTACAATTACAATGGCATTAACTTTGGGTATAAAGAAACAAAAAAGCACTATAAAAAGAGTACTCATGTTGATTATATAATCAGTTTGTTTCAAGTTATCTTTACTCATAATTTCTACGCACCATAACATATATTTTTTAACATAGGTAAGTCATAAAGAAAGACTTACTCAGAGATTATATTAATATCAAGTGATAAGGAGGCAAGCTTAGAGATCACGCTCTCATAACTTTTCAATGTTTTAATTGGTCCTATTCTTACTCGATAATAGGTTGTTCTTGCAGATCTTATTTTGGTAATAAAAACAGAATTAACCCCTAGTTTTTCAACCTTTTTCTTTAGTTCTCTTGCTCCTTTTTCTTCAGTAAAAGCCCCTATTTGCAAGACAATTTTATTCTTATTAAGAAGCACAATCTTTTCAAATAGACTGTTCGAAAAGATACCACGATTATTTTTCTTCATCGCATGGGCTGCAACTTGTTCTGAGACAGCAGTAATTTTAACAAAGGTTGTCCCCTGTGAAAGCATATCGACTTTTTTAGCAGCGGCATACGATAGATCAATGATTCGGTTATCGATAAAAGGACCTCTATCATTCACTTTTACAATTACTGATTTGCCATTCCTTAGATTTTGCACATTTAAATAAGTTGGTAGCGGCAATGTTTTATGGGCAGCTGTGTATTTATACATGTTATAACGTTCTCCACAAGCAGTTAACTTCCCATTGAAATCTGATCCATACCAAGAGGCCACTCCTCTTTGTTTGAAACCTCTACTAGAGGATAAAGTTTTATAGCGTTTCCCATTAATTTTATATCTTTCTTTACGGTCTCGATTAATTGTGCAGCCGTCATTTAATATACTGGCAACTTCTTTGGTGCTGAGTGTTGGTTTGGGTTCATTATTTTGCAGAGCACAACTTGAAATCAGAGAGATCAATATCAGCAATATTAGGTTTTCTTTAATTAAATGAAAATGCATTATTAGTTACTAAACCTTCGATTGATTCACCCAATTCTAATACAGCTAGGGCATACATTACATTTCTATTGTAAGTGGTTATAACATAAAAGTTATGTAAACCAATTACTGCCTCTTCATCACCACTTAATCCTTCAAGGTAAATGACTTGTGCTTTCTCGGTTAGTCCTAATAAGGGATCAAGCTGAATACCTGCAGCAATCAGATCAGCAATAGTGCTTTTCGGCGTGACAGTTTTAGAGGCAAGTGCTTCCATTTGTTTAGTATCAATTTGTATTCTATTGATAATATTTTTTGATTCTTCCCAACCATTTTTTTTCAAATAATGACCGACACTCATCAAGATATCTTCCCAAGACTCAAACAGATTAATTTTACCATCACCATCACCATCAACTGCATAGGTTCTATAACTTGATGCAATAAATTGTGGAGCACCCATGGCTCCTGCATAGGATCCCTTAATCTCTTTGATTGATAGATCTTGCTCTCTACATAAATAGAATAAATTAATTAATTCTGCTCTAAAGAACGTGCTTCTAGGTGGGTAACCAACTGCAAGAGTATATAAGGAGTTAATCACTTTATATCGACCTTGTATATTGCCAAAAGAAGTCTCAACTCCTAAAATACCAAGTAATATTTTTGCAGGAACTCCTGTTTCTTTCTCTACTCTATTGATTAGATCTTTATGCTGGTTAGCAAAAAAAACGCCTGCTGCTATTCTTTTAGGAGTGAGGAAAATTCCACGATATTCTTCCCAAGTTTTAGTTTTTTCAGCGGGCCTAGAAATAGAATCGATTAATTCAGGCATGAATTTTATGTCTTTAAAAATGGTTCTTATATATTGTTCATCAAATCCATGATCATTGATTAATTCATCCATTAGTGAAGATTTACCTAAATGTATATCGTCATTAGATATATCAATATTTTGTGGATATGCAGTATTAGCTGAGATAAAGATCCATAAGATAAACGATATAGCAATGTTGTGGTTTAAATTCATTTTGATATCAGCCGTTTATGTGTTCTGATTGACATCAGTATACCTAAGCCGATCATTAACGTTACACTCGAAGTTCCCCCTTTACTTATTAGTG
>CAUZCF010000004.1:0-34612 GCA_963578425.1 Gammaproteobacteria bacterium
CTGGGTATGGGTGGAGGTTATTATGACCGAGCACTGGCGTTTAAAAAAACCTCTTCAAAAACAAACTCCCCTCTTCTTATTGGACTTGCTTATGAGTTACAAAAAGTCAATATTCTTGAAATGAACTCCTGGGATATCCCGATGGATGGAATTATCAGTGAATCAAAAACCTATCTTTCATAAGCCGTCACTAATATGTCACAATAAATCATTCCTATGAACAATGAAAAAAAAGCCGCTGCTATAAAATCTTTAGAATACATTGAACACGACTGTGTTCTTGGTGTTGGCACAGGTTCAACCGTTAATTATCTCATCTCAGAACTGCATAAGGTAAAACATAAAATAAAATTGGTTACCTCAAGTTCACAAGCAAGCACTGCTCTGCTAGAAGAACAAGGATTCACAACAGATGATCTGTCCTCTGTTGGTACTCCTGATCTCTATATTGATGGAGCCGATGAAATCACAAAGAATTTCCATATGATCAAAGGTGGCGGCGGAGCCTTGACTAGAGAAAAAATTATTGCTCATGCCTCTAATCAATTTATTTGTATAGTGGATAACTCAAAGTTGGTTGATGTCTTAGGTTCGTTCCCTCTACCTATTGAAGTTATTCCAATGGCTAAGTCTATGGTTGCAAGAGAAATTGCTATTCTTGGTGGACAAGCTGAACTCAGACATGGCTTCACAACAGATAATGGAAACCTAATTCTAGATGTCCACAATCTAAAAATTATCGATCCACCTTTATTAGAAAAAAAGATTAATAACCTACCTGGTGTGGTAACCAACGGTATTTTTGCTCTTAGGCCAGCTGATGTAGTTATAATTGGTACTGGCGATCAAACTGAAACTATAGAAAACAATTGAAACAAACAAAAAGAAACCTTTTTAAACTGTTAAGCGCTTCTTTTCTTCTGTCTGGCTTGAAAATTAACTCGGCCTTTGCAAACTATCAAATGTTAGAGAGAATTATTCCATCCACTAAAAAATCTCTACCCGTTATAGGGCTTGGAACATCTCGAGTCTTTGATATAAAGCCCACAACAGAGTTACTCTCCATTAGACAAAACATACTGGATATTCTCCTTGATAACGGTGGAACTTTAATAGACACCTCACCGATGTATGGCAAATCTGAAGAAATTATTGGGCGATTAATAGAAACTAATGATCGAAAAAAAGAGCTCTTCTTGGCCACTAAAGTCTGGACTAAGGGGAAATCAGAGGGTGAGAATCAAATCAAAGAATCCTTTAGGAAAATGCACACATCAAAAATCCAACTGATACAGATACATAATCTTTTGGACTGGAAAACTCAAATTACCACTCTCAGAAAAATGAAAGAATCAGGAGAAATTGAATACATAGGTATCACTCATTCTAAAGCGGACGCTTTTCCAGCAATGGAGAAAATTATTGTTAATGAACCCATTGATTTTGCTCAATTTAACTACTCATTAGGTGAAAGAGAGGCAGAAAATCGGCTGTTGCCCCTCTGTGCAGATCAAGGAGTAGCAACAATTATTAACCGACCATTCATGCGAGCTAAATTATTTAGATCAGTCAAAGGAAAAGTGCTTCCTTCTTGGTGCAATGATTATGGTATAGGGAGTTGGGGACAATTTTTTCTAAAATATATACTTTCTAATCCCGCAGTTACCAACATTATCCCAGCAACATCAAAACCTAAAAATATGCTTGATAATAGCTTAGCTGGTATAGGCAGGATCCCAGATTCTAAAATGAAAAGAAAAATGTTAGAGGTACTTTAGGTCTAACGTTTAGAGAACTGTGTAGCTTTCCTGGCTTTCTTTAAACCAACTTTCTTTCGCTCTACTTTTCTTGCATCACGTGTTAGGAAACCTTTTTCTCTAAGAGAGGCTCGCAAATTCTCATCATAACTAAGTAGAGCCCTGCTTAATCCATGCCTAATAGCACCTGCTTGACCACTACCGCCGCCGCCTTTTACAGTTGCATTAACATCAATTTTATCAATGAGTTCAGTGTGCTCTAGTGGCTGCCTAACGATCATACGAGCTGTTTTGCGATCAAAAAATTCGTCTATTGGCTTCTTATTAACAATAATGCTGCCCTTGCCTTTCTTTATGAAAACTCGAGCAGTTGATCGTTTTCTTCTTCCCGTTCCGTAATGTACTTCAGTGGCCATTATTCAGTTATACCTCTAAAGGTTTTGGTGATTGTGCGGTGTGCGTGTGCTCAGGACCAGAAAAGATTCTCAATTTTTTTATCATGGCGTTGCCAAGTTTTGTTTTAGGTAACATTCCTCTGACTGATTTCATCAGCACTGTTTCTGGGCTTTTCTTCATCATTGTGGCTAAATTTGCTGACTTCAAGTTTCCAATATAACCCGTGTGTTTATAATACATTTTATCTTGCATCTTATTGCCTGTGACCGTGATTTTAGAGGCATTGATAACAACAATGAAGTCCCCTGTATCAACATGGGGTGTATAGATAGGCTTATGCTTACCTCTTAAACGGGTTGCAATTTCTGTCGATAACCTGCCTAAGGTTTTATTCTTGGCATCAACAAGATACCAATCTCTTATAACCTCTTCTTTTTTTGCTGAAATAGTCTTCATGAAAATAGTTCTCAAACATATTAAAAGGAGGCTAGTCTACTCATCTAGGGTTGTTTTTTCAATGAAATCTTCGATTATTGAGGCTTAGATTGAACTCAATTCATTTCTCATAGAATCAATAGTTACTCGATAGTCTTCCGTCCCAAATATCCCTGAGCCTGAAACAAAAACATCAGCGCCATATCTAGCTATATCACCTATGTTATTTACCTTCACACCACCATCGATTTCTAGAAAAGTATTTTTTCCAGCATCATCAATGATTTTTCTAGTTAATGAAAGTTTCTCAAGAACTTCGGGAATAAAACTTTGTCCCGCAAATCCAGGATAGACAGACATCATTGTAATAATATCAAGCGATTCAATGTGGTCTTCAATATGAGTTAGTGGAGTATCCGGGTTGATAGCCAAGCCGGGTTTACAACCTGCTGCTTTTATTAATTCAAGTGTTGTAGAAACATTTTGCGTTGCCTCAGGGTGAAAAGTAATAAAAGTCGCGCCAGCATCAGCAAAATCAGAAATGAGTCGATCAACAGGCTCCACCATCAAATGCACATCAATCGGTGCCTCCACACCATACTTTCTCAACGACTCACAGATCACCGGTCCAAAAGTTAAGTTAGGTACAAAATGATTGTCCATCACGTCAAAATGTATAAAGTCAGCACCTGCATTAATAACATCCATAACTTCTTGACCTAATTGGGCAAAATCAGCTGAAAGAATTGAGGGTGAAATTTTAAAATTTTTTTCCATAGTTCTTTAATTATTATCTCAGTTTGTTATCTCCTGACTTTTATCTTAGATACAAAAAAAAATCCCTTATTGATAAAAGCTTTTTCAATTCATAGAATAATACGGTGGAAGCACCAATACTACAAAATCTAGAACTCATTGCCCAGGGTAAAGTCAGAGATATTTATTCTGTTGATGAAGGTCATCTACTCATTGTTACCACAGACAGAATGTCTGCTTTCGATGTTGTGTTACCCAACCCAATCCCTGGAAAAGGAGAAGTATTAACGCAACTCTCAGAGTTCTGGTTTAACAAAACAGAACATATTGCCATTAATCACCTTACTGATGATCTCATTCTTGAAGACATTGTTCCTCAAGATCAACTAGGTTATTTCCAAAACAGAAGCATGATTGTAAAGCGACTGAACCCGCTACCGATAGAAGCTGTTGTTAGAGGTTATTTAATTGGTTCAGGCTGGAAAGATTATCAACAAACGGGTTCAGTTTGTGGTATCAAACTAGAAGAAAATCTAAACATGGCTGCACAACTCCCCGAACCAATTTATACCCCTGCAACGAAAGCTGAAGTCGGTGATCATGATGAAAATATTTCTTATGAAAAAACCATTGATCTCTTAGGTGAAGAGCTGGCTGCAACAGTAAGAGATAAAGCCATAGAAATTTATAACTATGGAGTCTCTCATGCAAAAGAACGTGGCATTATTATTGCAGACACTAAATTTGAATTTGGACAGGATCAAGATAATAACTTATATCTCATTGATGAAGTTCTAACACCTGATTCTTCTCGCTTCTGGGCAGTCGAGAATTATGCGCTAGGAACTAGCCCACCTAGCTTTGATAAACAGTATTTACGAGATTATCTAGAAACACTTGACTGGGATAAAACAGCACCCGGCCCTGAATTACCGCAAGAAATTATTAATAATACTGCGAATAAATACAAAAGTGCCTATAACATCATCACTGAGTTGAAGTAATTAAAAAAAAGTTGTAGTTCTAGTAATTATGGGCTTATCCCTTGAATTTTATGGTCTGTAACTTTCTTTTATCAGTTCTTGAGATTCCATGAGAAAAACTCTGAACAATCTTAGCTAGAGCGCTTACTGTAGAAGTTGCAACTGTGTTATCAATAATGATCTGCAACTTGTCTTGATCTTCCACTCTGGATTTATGTTGGATATGCATTATCGCATTGGCAATAATTTTCTCCTGATCCGTTGATGAGGCAGAATCTAAGACTGATTGTAATTTTTTCTTTTCATCCACAGTAGGAAAATGCTCGAGGTTAATCATAATGTCAGCCATTTTTATAATAATAGCGTCCTTATCATGATCAGCGTGAGCAGAAATATTGGACTGAAAAAAAGTCCCAATAAATACTGCAATCATGCCTAAAAATAAAATTTTGATGCTCTTATTCATAATATTTTCCTCTTAGTTAGACGCTTCAATCAAAGTTTCTTTCGCAAGGAGCACTATCCTAGTTGGGAAACCACCTATATCAATATACCTTTTAACTTTGCCTTGCTCTAAATCAATTTCGGCAATTCTTCCTTCATGGGTCAACGTGATGTATGCAACACCATTATGTGATTCAATATCGGGGAGAATGGCTTTCCCCACATCCTCAAACCAATCCCCTAGAAAGGGCTCTGAGACTTTAATTTCCTTAATTAAGGTACCATCCCGACCATGGTACAAATACAAAACACCTTGTTTTGACAGCACCATCAAATATTTTCCATCATCAGTCGAATTTTGTTGAATTGAGGATGCAACCGATAAAGTCGTAAATTGGTACGGCTCTTGTGATAAATCGATTCGGTAGAGTCTAGGAATGATGCCCTCTGTGTAACACCATTGTACACGCCCCTCTCCTTTGAGAAATGCTGCACAACCTCTTCCCGTGTTTTCTGGGTAGGGTATTCTTGCGATGAGTTTTGCTTTTTCTGCCCCTAATGTTCCGACCACAATAACATCTCTAGCACATGAAAAAATTAATCGCCCAGATTCTTCATCTTCTGTCATACCATGCAACATGGGGCATCCCTTAATCCTTTTCACTTCCTCACCAGTTGATCGATCCAGAACTTGAACAAAACCATTAAAAAGATGTCCAATATAAAGATAAGTCTCGCCCTCTAAATAATGATAGTGATCGGGTGCAGCTATCTTGTAACGTTTTGTTTTTAGCTCAGAATAACCATCGATGTCATCAGACATAATAACGACCACTTCTGCTTCACCTTCTGTCAAGATGGCATCATAACCACCGACAGTTGCCATTTTACTGTCCCTTGGACCTCCTGGAGTATCGGTTTTAATTGTTCTAATAACATGAGGTTTCCTGAATTGCTTCTCCTCCAAATCAAAACCAGTGCTTAGAATGCTGGTAAGATCATCATCCGTATCTCTGCCTCGCATTGCATAAATATATTTATTGTCTTTATTCGATGCAAGAATCATGATTGAGGGAGAAGTTGACACTCTGTGGGTAACTTCACCATCTGGGAAATCAACAACCACAACTGATCCATTCATATTGTCAGCAACAAACAAACGTATTTCGCTGTCTTTTAATTCCGATGCTCTTTGCACGGCTCCATGCCCGAAAACATGATTCGGTGCATAAGATAAAAATAAAACTATTAAACTTATTATTCTTATAAACATTTATTCTCCAGCTATCATTAAATTGTCCATTAAAATAGAACCGGAATAAATAGAACCATTTTTTTCAGGGTCATTCCCCACAGCAATAATTTGCATTAACATATCTTTCAAATTTCCAGCCACTGTTACTTCACTGACAGGGAATGCAATTTTCCCATTTTCAATCCAAAAACCATTGGCCCCCCTGGAATAATCACCGTTAACCATATTAACTCCATAACCAATCAAACCTGTGATTAAAAAACCAGATTTCATATTTTTTATCATTGATTCCATATCATGCTCATCAGTTGGCTCTAGCATCAAATTATGATGACCGCCGGCATTACCTGTGGTTTCCATACCTAGTCGACGTGCTGAATAACTTGATAATAAATACCCTTTAAGCACACCATTCTCTATGATGTTCCTCGGTCTAGTTTGAACACCTTCAGCATCAAAGTAGCTGCTTGAGAAACCACGTTTTAAGTGAGGTTCCTCTTTGATTGTTATAAAATCTGGGCAAATTTGTTTGTCCTTAGCATTCAATAAAAAAGATGATTTACGATATAAGCTTGATCCACTTATAGCATTCATTATGTGACTAACTAGACTACTAGACACTCTAGGCGAAAATATTACAGAGGCTTTTTGTGTTTTTATTTTTCTTGAACCTAAATTTTGAGCTGCTCTTAAACCGGCTTGATTGCCAATTATTTTATGCCCTGTAAGGTCTGCATAATGACGGGCACTTGTGTAGTCGTAATCCATTTCCATAGCGCCATTATTTTGTGCAATTGCGGTACAACTTATCGTGTGCCCCGTCGCTTCACTATATCCTGTAAAACCATGTGAATTTGCATATAAGGATTGAGTAATATAACTACCAACAGTGGCTCCTTCTGAATTAACCACTCTATTGTCAGACTTTAATGCAGCTGCTTCGCACTCTATTGCTATCTGTTTTGCTTTTTCAGTATCAAGATCCCAGGGATGGTACAGATCTAGATCAATTGCTTTGTTTGCCATACGTTCTTTATCAGCTAAACCATTACAATCATCACTAGCAGTCAAGCTAGAAAGGCTAAAGGCTTTATCAACAGTGGCTTTAATAGCTAGCTCATTTAAGTTATTTGAACTTGCTGAACCAATAGATTTTTGCAAGAAAACAGTTACTGTAAAACTTTGATCTTTGTAGTCTTCTACAGTCTCAATTGCTCCGTTTTGTGCTGTCACTGAAAACCCCTGCCCATTAGAAAATCTGACACTGGCCTGCTCAGCACCCATATCAATGGCATGTTTTAAGGCCAATTCAGCCTTTTTATGATGATCGTTACTATGCATATTTTTTCAATAACATTTGTCTCTTTATTCTATCTTACTTAGACAGACTAAATAAGACATTGTAGAATTAGACTATGAGTATTCAAGTAGCAATTGTTATGGGTTCTGCATCCGATTGGGATGTGATGTCTCATGCCTCAAAATTGCTGGATAAATTTGGTATAGAACATGAATCAAAAGTTCTCTCTGCTCATAGAACTCCTAAGCAGCTAGAAGAGTTCATAGTGGAAGCTGAAAAGAATGGAACTCAAGTGTTTATAGCAGGTGCAGGGCTTGCAGCAGCTTTACCTGGAGTGGTAGCAGCTCAAACAACCATACCTGTTATTGGTGTTCCATTGATTGCTGGTTCACTGGATGGAATGGATGCACTCTTGGCAATTGTTCAAATGCCTCCTGGCATTCCTGTAGGAACAGTTGCTATTGGTAAACCTGGAGCTATTAATGCTGCGCTATATGCCATATCAATTATGGCCTTGACAGATGATTCACTTGCTAAACTACTTAAAAATTATAGGGCAGAACAAGCTGAGAAAGTCCTTAGCGCTAAACTCGACTAAGCAGTTCCCCCAACAGTTAGATTTTCAATTCTCATGGTTGGTTGCCCAACATTAACCGGAACTGTTTGTCCGTCCTTGCCACAATTGCCAACACCAGGGTCAAGAGCTAGATTGTCTCCAATCATTGTGACCTGATTCAGTACTGATGGACCATCACCAATCAACATAGCTCCTTTAATAGGTCTATCCAATTTTCCTTTTTTAATTAAATAAGCCTCATTAGCTGAAAATACAAATTTTCCTGATGTGATGTCCACTTGTCCGCCACCAAAATTCTTTGCGTAAATTCCATTCTCTACTGATTCAATAATCTCTTGATGTTTGTGTTGACCCCCCAACATAAAGGTATTAGTCATGCGAGGAATTGTTTGCATGGAATATGATTCCCTTCTTCCATTCCCTGTTGATTTTGACTTCATAAGTTTAGCGTTCAATCGATCTTGCATGTAATTGCAGAGTTTGCCGTTCTCAATTAATACAGTGCGTTCAGTGGGTTCCCCTTCATCATCTACATTCAGTGAGCCTCTGGCTTCAGAGATGGTTCCATCATCAATGACTGTACAGATTGATGAAGCCACCTGCTCACCCATTAAACCTGAGAATGCTGAGGTTTTCTTACGATTAAAATCCCCCTCCAAACCATGCCCAATAGCCTCATGAATAAGAACTCCTGGCCATCCAGATCCTAGAACAACGGTCATTTCTCCTGCTGGTGCTGCAACAGCCTCCAGATTAATTAATGCCTGGTCTACAGCTTCTGAGGCATAGCCTTTGATTCTATTTTCATCAAAAAAGGCATAGTCCATTCGTCCACCCCCACCGCTTGTTCCTCTTTCCCTTCTTTCATTGTCTTCAACAATCACACTTAAACTCAGTCGTACCATAGGGCGAATATCCACTGCTAAGCGTCCTGATTGGCAAACAATTAAGATATTTTGGAAACTACCTGCAAGCGAAGCGACGACCTCTTTGACTCGATGATCTTTAGAACGAGCAGCAGTATCAATAGTCTGCAGAAGTTCAATTTTCTGTTTATCCTCTATAGAATCAATAGGATTAATAAATGAATAATAATGATCAATAGATGTTGGTCCTTCGACTCTAAACGTGTCTGTTTTTCCTGACTTAGCAATACTTGAAGAAGCTTTTGCTGCTTGCAAAAGAGCTTCTTTTTCAAAGGACTCGGAATAGGCTAGACCTGATTGTTCATTAATAATTGACCGGAAGCCTGCTCCTTGTCGACTGGAATAAGACGATTTCTTTACTAAGCCATCTTCTAAGGTCCAAGATTCTTGATGAATATTCTGAAAATATATATCCCCCATATCTATACCTTTAGACAACATTTGTGACATCATCAGATTTAAATCCTCTGTGGAAATATTATAGGGATCCAATAGGCTAGATTTCACCTTTGAATACAAGGCTTCACTTGTAATAGATTGTTGCTCTTTAGTCATTGAACAATACCTTATGATTTAACGCCGGAAATGATTCACGTATAGATTTAATTCGATCAAGATCTATATCACTAATAACAATACCATTCCCGGTTCTAAGCAAATCCACTGTCTCACCCCATGGGTTTATAATTAAACTATTGCCATACGTGGTTCTTGACCCATAATGCTCTCCCCATTGTGCAGAAGCAACAACATAGGATAAATTCTCAACAGCTCTTGATGTTAATAAAGTCTGCCAATGTGCTTGTCCAGTTTCTGTCGTAAAGGCAGCTGGCACAGTTAATACATCAACGCCACAGATATTTGAACTCCGATAAAGCTCTGGAAATCTTATGTCATAACAAATAGAAAGGCCAACAGTACACCATGGTGTTTTAATACTAACTGGCTTATTGCCTGCTTTGATGGATGATGATTCATAATATTGCTTACCATTAACTGTCACATCAAATAAATGTATCTTGTCATAGTAAGTTACCATCCTGCCCTCATTATCGTATACGATACATCGAGAAAAATTTTTGTCTGCTTCGTTACATTTTATAGGAATTGAGCCCGCCACAATCCAAATGTCTTGATCTTGTGCTTGTTGTGATATGAAGCTTTGGATTGGGCCTTTCTCAAAGTCTTCCATAACTTCCTTAATAAGCTGCTTGGGACTACCCATAAATGCGAAATATTCAGGCAATAAAACTATATTGGCACCCTCTTCTTTTGCCTGAATAATTAATGACTGTGCTATTAATAAGTTGTCTTCAACAATGTCAGTTGAATTCATTTGAACGGCTGCGAATTTCATGGTTCTAATTTTAAAGGATTTCTGATTAATTATTAAGTGATTGGGTCTTCTGATCAGTCTCAGGTAGATAGTCACTGCAATCATCTATTAGACTGAAATCAATTTCATCTCCTTGAAGCTCTTCTATAAGCGGTTTATCCCAACTTCCATTCACTGAATAGTAAGCTAGTCCCGCATCTTTTAAAGGTCGTCTTAGTATTTTTGTTAATAGAAACATAGAAGCTGCAGCGGCGGGCCCACCTAATATTGCTGCACCTCCGGGAAGTAGGTCTGAAACAGCAGGTTGAACAATGGCGACTTGATTATAAGTACGCTCGCGGATATTTGTTGCGCCTAAAATAATCACATCAGCGGTAGGCGAATAAATTGATAGATTGCATGTATAAGCAATATTGTCTTTGAAGACCACATCAGCTTCCAAACGATCAAAAATAAAACCTTCCGCAAAAACATCTCTAAAATCAAGCAATAATCTTTTTGGAAGCTCTGAAAAACTAAAAAGAGACAACACTTTTCCTGGCACTCTGTTTTGGGTATTAATCTCTCCATCTTTGACCTTGATATTGAGTATCCCATTTCCTGATGTGATATCAGACTTTTGCGGTATCTGACTCCAATAAAAGTTAGTATTAATATTCACATTATTACTTTGTAAGATATTAGCTAGACCTATTTTTGTCTGTAAGTTTTCAATATCAATAGCCTTTGAAGTAATATTTTTAAGCTCTAAAGAAGGTCCTTTAAGCCCTGGTTTTCTGAAGAAGAATAATTGCTTTATAGGAACATTATTTAGTAAAAATCCAGAATCATCTTGGTGACTAAATTTAATATCACTAGTATTAATGACTATTGATTTAATAAGTAAAGATTGATTAATAATTGAATTCCATACATCAATCTCAACTTCAAATTGCTCTACATCAACAGGTGAGAGATCATCAGTGTTTAATCTTGTTGAGAAATTCCTAAATATTAATCTAGGTTTTAACTTCACATAATCTTCTATTGAGTAGTCAATGCGTACAGATTCAAAACGTACGTCTAATGATAGTTGCTTCTTTATCCCTAGCCTAATTGAATCTTTCTCCTGGCTTAATACCCTATTAATCCAGGCTTCAGTCTGATACAAGACAGTTAACCAGAGTCCAAATAAAATTACTAAAATTAAAATAAGTTTCTTCATCACGACATAATAATATCTTTTTATTCAAAAAGTGTAGGTCATAAATATGAATCTAAAATGAATTTAAGATCGATGGTAAGGCTGATTATTCAAGATGCTCCATGACCTATAAATCTGCTCAACAATAATCACAGGAACCATCGCGTGAGGCAACGTTAGTTCAGAAAGAGACCATTGCATATTTGCTCGCTTTAAAACCTCTTCTGAAAATCCATCTGGACCTCCTATAGCAAAGATTGGATTAACAGCATCTTGAAACCAATGATTCATAGAATTAGCTAATTCCTTGGTAGAGAACATGTCGCCTTTTTCATCCAAAGCGATCAAGATGTCCTGGTTCTTGATCATTTTTAATAAACGCTGACCTTCTTCTTTGACAGTATCTTTCACAGATTTTGTTTTGGATCTTTTAACAATAGAAATCTTTAAGTGTTCAATTTGAATATGTGGAGGGAGTCTTTTCTTATAGTCAGTGATCAGAACATCATAATTCGTCTTTTTTGAAGCTATAGAAATAATAATGATCTTCATAAACTATGCAGATGCACCAACACTCCAAAGGTCATCTAGCTTATAAAAAGTTCTCACTTCATCAAGCATCACATGAACAATCACTGCTCCTAAATCAATAAGAATCCATTGAGCAGAATCGTACCCCTCTATACCTAATATCGGATGTTTTGATCTTTTTGCTTTCTCACTGATCTTATCCACTATTGATCGTGCATGCCTGCTTGATGTTCCTGTACAAAAAATCATGTAATCACTAATTGAAGTTAAGTTAGATACATCAATGCTATTAACTCTCTGTGCCTTCATGTCATCAAGAACTGATAATGCCAAAGCTAGAGAATTGGTCTCGGTTTCAATCATTGATAAGTCCTTGATGTTGAAGAAAACATAAATAGCAATTGGCTAATTTCATCCCATGGATTACCTTTATTTACTCCTTTAATAATCTTATCGACTGAGCAAGCTTGGTCCAATATATCCTCCATATGTTGTTTATTTATTGATTGTAGAAATGAGCCAATCATTTTTTGTTTATTTGGCCATACCCTGGCCTGTTGCATTGCTTTATTGACTGAAACACCATCACCAATATCAATCATCAGATCGTATAGATTTTTTATTTCCCAATTGATAACTCTCATTAATTCAAAGGGTTGTGTACCTTCTTTTTTCAAGCTTTCAAATATCCTTAACACCCTAGATGGTCTTTTCATTATTGCTGCATCAGTTAACTGGAAGAGATCAAAGTGAGCTCCATCAGCTACACATTGGTTGACGTCTTCCAAAGTAACTGACTTCTCTGTCTCCATTAATAATAGTCTGTCTATTGATTGCATGGCGACAAAAAGATTACCCTCAGTAAGAGCTACAAACATACCCAATGCTTCTCGATTAATCGATAATCCCTGATCTCTCAACCTAGATTTAATCCACATTGGTAATTGTGATGGATAAACTTTTTTGCATTCTATGCAAACTGATTTTTTATTTAAAAATTTAACCCATTTAGAACGCAGGATGTCTTTTTCCAGTTTGCCACAAATAATAATTAATAATTGATCCTCGTAAATTTCTTCAACTAACTTAATTAAAGCTTCTGCACCTTGTTTACCTGGTCTAGAATTGGGCATATGAATCTCTAATATTTTTTTCTCAGCAAAAAGAGACTGTGTTTTTAGATCCCCAAGTACTTGATTCCAGTTAAAACGACCACTTACAGTAAAGCGTGATTTTTCCTTAAATTCATTCTTAGAAGCATTGGCTCTAAGTTTATCGAGGCATTCTATAAGCAATAAATCTTCTGCTCCATGAAGAAAATAGATTCCATGAAGACCGCCCTTCAAATGTTGATTTAGTGCATGAGAATCTAGTTTCAAGTATTACTGCCGATGGCTATAGCCTTTGATGGATCAAGCATTGGTATCTCATCAATAATTGGGTATAAAAACGTTAAGCTAGAATTGTACAAAACTTTTGATAATTGATTATTAACACAATGTTTTTTAATAATAGTAAGCTTATTTTCTAAATTATTATTTTGCCCATTTTTATAATCTTTTATTAGAAACAATCTTAACTCTTCCCCAGTCTGGGGACATCTAAGAATACTAATAATTTCAGGTCTCATTATCTAGACATCTCTTGATTTATAAAAAAATTGAAACTTCTCTGGCACTGGATCATAACCTGATTTGAACAGAGGATTACATCTTAAAATTCTCAAGAGCAGTAAATAGGTACCTTTTAAAGGTCCAAAGCGATCTAAGCTTTCAATTGCATATTGAGAACAGGTAGGCTGATACCTACACTGCGGCTTAAAGAAAGGTGAAATATAAGATTGATACAATCGGATCAAAAATTTCATTGAGACTTTTTCCTTTCAATGAGCATAAATAATTTAAAGCATTGACAGAGCATCTTTCTTGATGCGCTGTAGCATCACATTTAATCCATTATTTCTAGTTGAACTAAGATGTTCATTTAATCCAATCATTGAAATAAAAGTTGGCTCTGTAATAACAACATCAGCAGGTTCTTTATTATTATAAATTCTTAATAACAAGGCGATCAAACCTGAAACAATCGCTGAATCACTAGTGGCTTTGCAAACAAAAAGGCTATCTTGAAGGTAGGTCTTAAACCAAACTTTTGACTGACATCCGTGAACCAGATGTTCGTTGATTTTCCATTCATCTGGGAACGTCTCTAACTGTCTCCCTAAATCAATAATATACTCATATTTCTCCATCCAAGTATCAAAAATCTCAAATTCTTCTGCTATTGTTTCTTCGATGTCTCTAACTGAATGCAATGTTACCCAACCTAAAAATAGTTAATCCTGGTATCGCCATTCTGTCCCATCTGGACCGTCTTCGATGACAACCCCCTTTTGTAATAAATCATCCCTGATCCTATCAGATTCTGAAAAATTTTTTGATTTCCTTGCCCGTTCTCTTTGAGTGATCAAATGCTCAATTTCTTCTCTGGTTAATACTCCGTTAGGAGTAGTTTTAAACCATTCGTCTGCACTCAGAGTCATTAATCCTAATAGAGATGCTGAAGCCATCAAGGTTGAGGCGTACTTATCTCGTTCCATGGGGTCTTCAGAGTTATTAATAAGCTTAACTATATTAAATAAAGCACTTAAGGCTTTTGGAGTATTTAAATCATCTGCTAGCGCTAACAAGACCTCATTAGAAGGCTCTGCATTTTGGAAAATATCAATTTTTCGAATGGCTCCATAAAGACGATCCAATTTCTTCTTAGAATCTTTAATAAGGTCATTGGACCAATTAATGGGCTTTCTATAGTGGGTACTTATAAGCGCCATACGAACTACCTCTCCAGGTATTTCTTTAAGCAAGTCCCTAATTAATAAGAGATTACCCTCTGATTTTGACATTTTAGTATTATTAAAATCAATCATGCCATGATGAACCCAAAAATTCGCAAAAGGCTTGCCTTTATGAGAACAAATACTCTGTGCGCATTCATTTTCATGATGAGGAAAAATTAAATCTGATCCCCCACCATGTATATCAAGTGTGTCTCCTAAATATTTTTTAGCCATTGTTGAACATTCCAAGTGCCATCCAGGTCTACCAACTCCCCAGGGACTCTCCCAACCTGGTAAATCTGGTGTAGAAGGCTTCCATAGCACAAAATCTCTTGGATTTTTTTTATAGGCAGCAATAGCAACCCTAGAACCAGCTATCTGATCCTCATGCTGTCTATTTGATAAAGACCCATAGTCACTATATGAATCAACGCTAAACAAGACATGTCCTTCATTTTCATAGGCATAACCTTTAGCTAAAAGACTTTCAATCATTTCTATCATTTCTTTAATATGATCAGTGGCTCTAGGTTCAATATCTGGATCTTTTACTCCTAGTGCAGAAATATCTTGATGATAAATCTTGGTGTATCGTTCAGTAATTTCTGATACATCGCTTTGCTCAGACTTTGCTGCTTCATAAATTTTGTCGTCCAAATCTGTAATATTTCTCACATAAATTAATTCATATTCTCTTTTTAACAGTCCTGCAAGTATGTCAAAAATCACTGGTCCTCTTGCATTGCCTATATGTGGATAGCTATAAACGGTAGGTCCACAAATATACATGGTTACCCGATTGGAATTAATTGGGATAAAGTTTTGTTTCTTTCTAGCTAATGTATTGTAGAGTTTTATATTCATTAATTGTTTTTATTGCATTTATGAAAGTTATAATACCTAATGTTTCAATAAGATTCTGGGGTTCATGAATTGAATACAAAAAACTTATTTTCTAAAAGGCTGAACATCCAACAGGTTGAAGAAGGATCAGAGTTAACTCCTAAATTCAATACAAAAGGATTATTACCTGTTGTGGCAACAGATTACGAATCAGGTGAACTTCTGATGCATGGTTATATGAATTCAGATGCTTTGGAAAAAACTATTACCACAGGTCAAATGCATTATTTCAGTCGCAGTAGAAATCTTATTTGGCATAAGGGTGCAACCAGCGGTTTTTACCAAAATGTAATAGAACTTAAAATTGATGATGATCAAGATGCTCTTTGGGCTAAAGTTGAGGTATTGGGTGGAGCAAGCTGTCACGTTGGCTATAGAACTTGTTTTTACCGAAGAATTAACTATAAAAATGGTGAAGTTAAACTTGAATTTACAGATTCAGAGAAAGTTTTTGATCCCAAAGAAATTTATGGTGACGCACCAAACCCAACAAAGCTATAGATGAGCATTGTTGAGACAATTAGTTATGAACTCTGGGATAAAGATCCAGAGGCTTTTGCACATCAACTTGGTAAAAATCATAAATTATCAGGGTTTTGTGGCATTAATGATCACCCCATATCAAATAGCTTGGTCAGTGAATCAATTGAAATGTTCGCAACATTTTTTTCGCTAAGTGAAGACATTAAAATGAAGTATTTTTTAAAAGACCTAGGAGGTGCAAGAGGTTATACACCTTATCGTATTGAAACACCTAAAGGCGGACAACATGCAGATTTAAAAGAATTCTGGCAAATGGGAAGAGAATTACCAATGGATCACCCATATAGGAAATATATGTTTGATAACCAGTATGCAAACGAAATTAAAGAATTTAGAACAAAAATAACTGAACTATTTAATGCTTTTGATCAGTTCGGAAAAGAACTAATGGAAGCAGTTGCTTTATATTTAGATCTTGAACAAGAGTATTTTGAACCACATATCAGTAATGGGAATAGTGTTTTAAGAACGATACACTACCCACCTGTTGCAGAAGATAATGGTGAAAGATCCGGGGCTCATGGTGATATTAATCTTATTACTCTGTTAATTGGAGGAAATAAACCAGGACTTGAAATTTTTGTTAACGATGAATGGCACCCTGTAGATACTCCACAAAGCACTGTTGTATGCAATATTGGTGATATGTTGGAAAGGTTCACTAATAACCGTTTATCCTCTGTGCTTCATCGGGTTACCACTCCCTCTGATATTGCTAAGAACTCATCACGTTATTCCATCCCATTTTTTTTACATCCAAATCCTGACTGGTTTATAGAAACACTCTCAACATGCATTGATAATGATCACCCAAACCTATATCCAGAAGCAATAATGGCGGATGACTTTCTTCAACAACGTTTATATGAAATTAAACTACTGTAGACTAGTTAAATTATGGAACACATACAGGTAATCATAGGAGGCTTAATCCTTATATTTTTAGGTGCTATTTTCTCCACCAATAAAAAGAAAATAAACCTGTTCTATCTGACTAATGCTATTGTCTTGCAATTTTTGCTGGCCTTTCTGCTAATCAAAGTCCCGCCTATTACGAATATGTTTAATTCCATATCACAAGGTGTTTTAGCCTTAAAAGATGCGACAGATAAAGGCACAGGATTTGTTTTTGGTTATCTAGCAGAAGGGGCTCCAAAACCATTTGAAGTAATTGACCCTGCTTTTGCTAATATTTTTATATTCTCAGGTTTAATGCTAATTATAGTAGTCTCTGCTTTATCAGCTATTTTTTGGCATTGGAGAATTCTGCCTTTCGTTATCAAAATCATTTCCGCAATATTTAAAAAACCTTTAAATGTAGGAGGACCAGTAGGTTTAAGTGCGACTGCTAACATTATTTTTGGACAGGTTGAAGCGCCTTTATTGGTCAGACCTTACTTAAGTAAAATGACTAAACATGAATTATTGGTTCTCATGACTGTGGGCATGTCAACTATATCAGGTGGAGTCATGGTTGTTTTCGTTACAATGCTTTCAGGTCTTTATGAGACTAACCTGATTGGACATTTTCTCACTGCATCAATTATTTCGGTACCAGCTGCAATTATGTACGCCAATATCATGATGCCAAGTGATAAAAAAACTGAAGATCAAAGTGAGATTGAAAAATCAAAACTCTATAGAGGCACCATGGATGCATTAACAACAGGGACAGCCGATGGTCTTAAAATAACGCTCAATATTGCTGCTCTACTTCTTGTGCTGATTACAATTGTCAGCTTAGCAAATAATGGACTTGAGTATATATTGCCTCCTGTCATGGGAGAAGCTGTGACACTCGAACGAATTGCAGGATGGATTTTTGCACCGATTGCATGGTGTATGGGTATCCCACAATCAGAAATGCAATTGGCAGGTTCTTTACTGGGTGTGAAATTTATACTTAACGAGTTTGTCGCATACATTAACTTATCTGGGATTGATGCAAATGCTTTATCTGAGAAAAGTCGCTTGATTATGCTCTATGCGCTGTGTGGTTTTGCTAATCTATCGAGCGTTGGCATTCTCTTAAGCGGCATAGGTACCATGGTACCCAATCGAAAAGACGACTTAATATCAGTTAGCGGTAAAGCGCTTATCGCAGCCACGCTAGCTTCCTGTTTTACTGGCTTAGTCGTGGGTGTTATCTCTTAAGATGTTTTTATAACTCCTGCATGGAAATGCTTTCGGCAGAGGGAAAGATATTTCTCATTACCGCCTATATCAATCTGTTGACCTTCTCGTATAATTTCACCCTTATCATCCACCCTTATGATCATAG
Source organism: Gammaproteobacteria bacterium (assembly GCA_963578425.1). GTDB lineage: Bacteria > Pseudomonadota > Gammaproteobacteria > Steroidobacterales > UBA11654 > CACPJA01. The sequence continues at coordinate 18,446 of CAUZCF010000004.1, forward strand.
TGGCTTTTTTTCCACAGTGGCACACAGCTCTTAATTCTTTTAATCTGTCAGCCCAAGCTAATAAATATTTGCTGCCATCAAATAATTCGCCCTGAAAATCTGTTCTAATCCCATAGGTAAGAACAGTGATATTCAATTTATCAACTATTTGTCCTAACTGTAAAACTTGTTCCTTGGTAAGAAATTGAGCTTCATCAATTAATACACAATGAAGAGGTGTATTATCGTTATTTGCTTTTACTGTATTAAATAAATTATCTGATTCTGAGAAAGTTTCAGCATCGGCTCTTAATCCGATCCTCGAAACAATCTCTGAATCACCATAACGATCATCCCTAGCTGAAGTAAAGATCATGGTATACATACCTTTTTCCAAATAACCATGATTAGCCTGAAGAAGTGCTGTAGACTTCCCGGCATTCATGGTTGAATATGTGAAATGGAGTGTTGACATGCTTAAATATTACCTAATCTTGCTAAAACTGCTCTAGAAATCCTAGTTGTAAGTGAATCCATTATAAATTCTGCTTCCTTGCTTTTACCCAACAGTTGATTTTGATCAAAACTATAGTCCTGAAGTTCCAGATGCTGCACATTAAAGATTAACTGGGTCTTGTCCTTAAATAGGGACCATTGAACCTGATAAACAATTTCATACTCTTTTGGTGTGTTATGAGCTGAAATACTTAGTACTCTGTCATTAGAGAAATCTTTCTCAATAACTAAAACATAAGCTGCTTCTTCTCTGTTATCTGTGACTCTTATCCCATTTTCTCTAAATTGATTTTTTATATTTCTATAAAAGACAGTATAAGGATCATTGGTTTGTATATGGATGATATTAATTTTTTGTTTTAAATCTCCGGTATTCTGTAGCTCAAAGCCACAACCTGTTAGAAACAGGAGACAAATCACAAAGGTTAATTGTTTAAAAAAAATCATTAGATAACGATATTAACTAACTTTTTAGGAACAATGATAATCTTTTTAATTGTCTGATCATCAGTGTATTTTTTTATTTTTTCATCCATTAACACTAACTGTTCTAGTTCAGCATTTTCTATAGAGCCATCAACAGTAATTTTTGAACGAAGTTTCCCATTCACCTGAACAATAATTTCTAAAGTGTCTGTCATCATCAGGTCTGGATTATGCTTGGGCCAAACTGCATCTATAATAGGCTGTTCAAAACCAAGATCCAGCCATAAACGATTACAAATATGAGGAACAATCGGGGAAAGTAATAACAGGACAGATGTTATAGCTTCTTTAGCAACTTTCTGATCTATTTCATCTTCAATTTGAAAAACATTAAGATCATTGACTAACTCCATAACTGCTGCTATTGCAGTGTTAAAAGTATATCTTCGACCAATATCATCACTCACCTTTGCAATAGTTTGATGAGTCTTTCTCCTTAGTATTGCCTGCTTTTCATTAAAATGATCCTGTGGATTAATCTCTTCTGCATTTAACAAATCATCACGTCTTGATTGAACCAGTGTCCATAACCTTTTCAAAAATCTAAAAGAACCATTAATTGCCTTATCAGACCACTCAAGAGATTGCTCAGGTGGAGCTGTGAACATCATAAATAATCTAACTGTATCAGCACCATAATTATTAATCATTTCTTCTGGATCGACTGTATTACCCATAGATTTGGACATCTTGGCACCATTGTTAAGAACCATGCCTTGAGTGAGTAACCGTTTAAAAGGTTCATCTCCGTCGACTAATCCTTCGTCTCTCAATAATCGATGATAAAAACGGGCATACAGCAAATGAAGAATAGCATGCTCAATACCACCAATGTACAAATCTACAGGCAGCCAATATTTTGCTCTCTCATCAAGCATTTTCTCCTGAGAGTCACTAGAACAAAAACGAGCATAATACCAAGAAGATTCCATAAAAGTGTCAAAGGTATCAGTTTCTCGAATGTGAGTTACTTCATTATCTACAGTCACTTCAAAAAATTCTTTCATAGATTTTATTGGCGATTGCACTCCATCAAATTGAACATCTTCTGGCAAGATAACTGGAAGATTTTCATCCTTCTCTGTAATGATCTCATCTTTTCTATTCGTTAATACTGGTATAGGGGTACCCCAATATCTTTGTCTTGAAATTAACCAGTCCCTTAAACGATAGTTGATAACTTTTTTAGCCAGCCCACTACTAACTAAACGATCTCCTATTGTTGCTTTTGCTTCATTAGAATCTAAATCATTAAATTCTTCAGAATTGATTAATTCCCCTTGATCAGTGAATGCTGAGGCCGCAAAATCATGCTCCTCAGAGCCTTTCTTAGGAACAATAACGGGTTTTATATTAAGATCATATTTTTTTGCAAAATCAAAATCTCTCTGATCATGAGCTGGAACAGACATAATTGAGCCTGTGCCATAAGTCATCAAAACAAAGTTTGCTGCCCAAACTGGGATACTTTCTCCATTAATTGGATTAATTACTGTTACCCCTAGTGGCACTCCAATTTTATCCATTTTCTCTAATGCCTCTTCAGAGACAGATTGAGATTTTGTCTCTTCCAGAAATCTAGACACCTTAGTATTATCTTTTGCAGTCGCTTGAACTAATGGATGCTCTGGAGCCAGTGCCATATAAGTTGCACCAAACAGGGTGTCTGGTCTTGTTGTATAGGCAGTAATTATCTCTTCAGATTCAGATAATCTAAAATCAATCTCAAACCCTTCAGATCGACCAATCCAGTTTCTCTGCATTACTTTGACTTGTTCAGGCCATTCAACGTCATCTAAACCCGATAATAATTCCTCACAATAATTTGTGATTCTCAAAAACCATTGCGGTAATTCTCTCCGTTCAATTGTAGCCCCTGAACGCCAGCCTTTTCCATCAATCACTTGTTCATTAGCTAATACCGTGTTTTCAACTGGATCCCAATTGACTATTGCTTTATCTCGATAAGCTAATCCTTTCTCATACAATCTTGTAAACATCCATTGTTCCCAACGATAATAACTGGGATCACAGGTTGCTAACTCTCTAGTCCAATCATAACCAAACCCCAGCAGTTTTAACTGATGCTTCATGTACTGGATATTCTCTCGAGTCCATTGAGCTGGGGCCATGTTATTCTTAATTGCTGCACCTTCAGCGGGTAGTCCAAATGCATCCCAACCCATGGGTTGAAGAACATTTTTACCCTGCATTCTTTGATATCGAGAAATTACATCACCGATGGTGTAATTCCGTACATGACCCATGTGTAATCTTCCACTTGGATATGGAAACATACATAGACAATAAAATTTTTCCTTTTCTGGGTCCTCAGATACTTCAAAAACTTTCTCCTCTTCCCAAAATTTTTGAGCCTCAGCTTCTATTTCTCTCGGATTGTATTTATTTTCAGACATTTTTATTTTTTAAACGCAGGATACCTATAAAACACCCTAAAGTCATAATCAATGTCATTAATAATATAACGAATAAATCACCAAATCTGGAATACGGTGTTTCATCTTTCATTGGGTAGAAGTTGCCCTTCAGAATTGAGAAATTGTAAGGTTCTAATTCTTTCTGAATGTTTCCATCTGGCATAACGATCGCAGTAATCCCTGTGTTGGTTGCTCTTAGAAGGTACCTACCAGTTTCTATTGCTCGCATTCTCGACATTTGAAAATGCTGTGAGGAAGCTATGGATTCTCCAAACCAAGCATTATTGGTAACATTCACCAAAACATTAGCTAATGGCTGATAATCAAGCAGCTCATAACCAAATATATCCTCATAACAAATTGAGGTGGCGATAAAATATTGATTCAATTTGAGCATCTCTTGAACTTCTGGTCCTATTGATGTATCCCTATGTGGTAATTTCATCTTTTGTAGCCACTCTCTTATAAAATTAGGAACTGGAAAATACTCCCCAAAAGGAACTAAGTGTCTTTTATGATAAACTCTATTATCACCACCGAGGGTGATCACAGAATTAAAAACTTCACCATTTTTACCCTTTGTATTAATTCCCAACATTAATAAATCTATATTTTGTTGTTTTAGAATACTTTCTAATTCATCTAAATAACCTTTAACATTTTCTGCATAGGCAGGGATAGCAACTTCAGGCCAAATAACCAAATTTGTGTTTTCTAAATTAAGAAGGCTATTTCGGTATAAGGTAAGAGTTCTTATAAACTCTGTAGTTAACCATTTTTTTTCTTGAGCTACAGCACCTTGAACTAGAGCCACACTAAATTCTTTATCCACTCTTTCAGTCCACTCTATTGGTCTAATAAAAAAAGAACTTCCTATGATTATCAGCACACTAAAGAGTGAGAGTAGAGGTCGTATTTTTGAACTTATTAGTAAACAATAGCCTGCAATCAGTGAGACGATAAAAGACACTAAATAAACCCCCCCTATAGGCGCCCATGCTGATAACAATGTACTACTCTGGCTATAACCTACAGTCAACCATGGGAAACCTGTAAATGCATAACCTCTTAATAGCTCTGAAAGAGTCCAGATTGCAGGTGCTAATAGAGTTAATACTAAATATTTAGATTTAAATAGTTGGTAAGCATAACTAATAATAAAGCCAACTAGGCAATAAAATAAAGCCATCACTCCAGATAATACTCCTATCAATAGAATTGCTAACCACAGAGGCGCTCCACTAACGATGTGAATACTAATATAGAGCCAATATAATCCAATTGAGAAACAGAAAAATCCAAACAAATAATAAAATGTAGCTGTCTTCTTTGGAGAGTGATTTAAGGCAAAATAAAAGAGGTAGGCTAGACAAAACAAAGGGGCGATGACTAGACCAAATGGCTCAAAGCCTGATACATAGAATAGAGCAATTAAACTAGAAGCTAATAATTGCTTAATCAATTTTTTTTACTTCTATACTCTGAAGACGCCTATTGTTTGCTTGTAAAACTCTAAATTTTATTGTTTTGAGATCAATCATCTCTTCTTGTTTAGGTAATCTGCCAAGAGTCTTGATAAGCAAACCACCTAAAGTGTCATAATCTTCATCCAGAAATTCAGTGCCAAAAAATTCATTAAAATCTTCTATTCTGACTAAAGCATCCACAATGTATAGCTTGTGTCCCACTGCTTTAATCATAGGTATATCTTCAGCATCATATTCATCCTCAATATCACCTACAATTTGCTCAAGCACATCCTCAATGGTTAGCAACCCTGCCGTTCTCCCGTACTCATCAACAACAATTGCAATATGGTTCCTGCTTTTTCTGAACTCTTTTAAGAGTATTTTTAATCGTTTACTCTCAGGGATAAAAGTGGCTGGCCTAACAAAGCCCTCCATTTCAAAATTCTCCTGACTATCTTTAGAAGACTTCAATAAATCTTTTGCTAATAAAATACCCAAAACTTCATCTTTATTCTCACCAATCACTGGAAACCTTGAATGCCCAGAATCACTTATTATTTTTAGGAGCTTGTTCATTGTAAATGATGTCTCTAGAACGATCATATTTGATCGAGGGACCATTATGTCTCTCACTTGTAGTTCGGAGACCTCAATAACCCCTTTTATCATTTTAATTTCATCTTTACCGATGAAATTTTTCCATTGGGCGGATTGAACCATAGAGTAAAAACTCTCTGGATCTTTCTTTTTTGATTTAAAAAATGACCTTATAGAATCCAATAACATCATTCTATGCACTATTCTCCATGCCTAATTCTGTCAAAACTAAATTCTCAAGTTGCATCATTTCTATTTCTTCTTTATCAGTATTGTGATCATAACCTAGTAAATGTAGAAAACCATGTATAACCATGTGTAGAAAATGTGAAGATACCCCTATATTCAATGCTTTAGCTTCTTTCTCAACAACAGGTAAACAAACAATAATATCACCTAGAAAAGGGGGGCTTATTCCTAGTGTTCTTTCTTTTTCTAGATCCCCAGTAAAAGCTAAAACATTTGTTGGTTTATTAATTTTCTTAAATTGTTTGTTAATGGACAAACCTTCCTCACTATTAACAAGTCTCAGCGTGACACCAACAGGGTAATTATAAGTTTGCGAAGCATTCACATAAGCTATCTTGATAGCTTTATTCATCAACAGAGTTTCAACCGGGAAAGTCATATTATTTGATGATTGAAAATCAACAATAAAAAAACTGTCTTCAGTTTTCATATTGAATGTTTGAATTTATTATAGGCTTCAACAATTTTTTGGACTATTCGATGTCGGACAATGTCCTGGTGAACAAAATTCACAACAGCAATACTATTAATATCAGAAAGTACCTCTAAGGCATGCTTCAATCCAGAAATCTTTTCAGGGGGCAAGTCTATCTGAGTAACATCACCATTAATGACAGACTTAGAACCAAAGCCCATTCTAGTTAGGAACATTTTCATCTGTTCTGAAGTAGTATTCTGCGCCTCATCCAATATGATAAAACTCTCATTCAAAGATCTACCTCTCATGAAAGCCAATGGAGCTAATTCTATTGCTTTTCTCCCAATCAGGTTATTAACTTGGTCTACACCCAACATTTCATATAGGGCGTCGTACATTGGCCGAAGATATGGATCAACTTTTTGTGATAGGTCTCCAGGAAGAAAACCCAAACTCTCTCCAGCTTCAACAGCTGGTCTAACGAGTATAATTTTTTTAACCTCTTGCTTCTGAAGTGACTCTATCGCAGCAGCAACTGCTAAATAAGTTTTTCCTGTGCCCGCTGGACCTATTCCAAAAGACAAGTCATGAGTTCTGATAGCTTGAATATAGCGAAATTGATTTTTTGTTCGTGTACTAATCTCTCTATTAGGTGTTCTGATTATAGTTTCAAAAGATGTCGATCCATTTGCCAAATCATACTCACAATTTAAGTGTTTATTGATAATCAAGTGAACCTTTTCTTGATTTAAGTTCTCATCTTTTGCCATCAAATAAAGATCATGGATAATTTTTTCTCCTGTCTCAAGTCCCTGTTCTTCTCCGGAAAGAACAAATGTATTGCCCCTAGTCTTAATCTTTATCTCTAACTCATTTTCTATTGATCTTATATGAGAATCAAAAATACCCAATAAATTAACCAGTGTGGAATTATCTATTGATTCAATTCGGAATTCTTTTGTCTTCAATTTATCCATTTATCTTTAGTTAATGTATCTTGCACGAAGAGAATTAGGAAGAGCCTCTGTTATCCTCAGTTCTATTAACTGGCCAATTAAGCTTTCATCCCCATCAAAATTTACCCAACGATTATTTTCTGTACGGCCAGCTAATTGATTTTTAGCTTTTTTTGATTTTTTCTCTACAAGCACTATTTGATCAGACCCCACCATATTTTGACTAATGTGTCTGGCATTATTATTAATTCTAGACTGCAGTTGATTTAATCGATTTAATTTAATTTTGTAAGAAATATTGTCTTCCATATTTGCTGCCGGAGTATTTGGTCTAGGGCTAAAAATAAAACTAAAAGACTGATCAAAACCAATAATATCTATTAAGTCTAAAGTCTCTTGAAAATCAAGATCAGTTTCCCCAGGAAACCCGACGATAAAATCAGACGATATACTAATGTCAGGCCTAAATTTTCTTAGCTTATTTATTCTTTCAATATATAAATCAACTTTATGCTTCCTTTCCATTAATTTAAGGATTTTGTTAGAGCCACTCTGTACTGGTAAGTGCAAATGGTTTGCTAACTTGGGATTCTCAAAAACAGTGATTAAATCATCAGTAAATTGCAAAGGGTGAGAAGTGGTAAAACGTATCCTCTCAACCCCTTTTATATCAGAAACTTGTTCTATTAAATCTGCTAATTTTAACTTTCTCCCACTTGAGTTTTTGGCTCTATAGGCATTAACATTTTGACCCAAGAGATTGACTTCCTTAACTCCACGGTCTGCAAGATCTTTGATTTCATCAAGAATACCTTCAGGCGTCCTACTGACTTCAAGGCCTCGCGTATAAGGAACAACACAAAAACTACAAAACTTGCTGCAACCTTCCATTATTGAAACAAAGGCAGATGGCTTTATCTCTTGCGTTTTCGGCAATACTGTAAATTTTTCAATTTTAGGAAAACTAATATCAACAACAGAATCTCTTGAATTAATTACTTGATCATACATAGTTGGAAGGCGATGCAGTGTTTGCGGACCAAAAACTAGGTCAACATAAGGTGCTCTGTTAATAATATTTGTTCCCTCTTGACTGGCAACACACCCACCAACACCTATGACTAAATTAGGATTAATTTTTTTATAGTCTTTCCAACGACCCAACTGAGAAAAAACTTTTTCTTGAGGTTTCTCTCTAATAGAGCATGTGTTAAGTAGAATTAGATCAGCTATTGATGGGTCATCAGTAAGTTCCATACCTCTTTCTAGACGCATCAAGTCAAGCATCTTAGATGAATCGTATTCATTCATCTGACAACCAAAAGATTTTATAAAGATCTTTTTTGACACTGAAATATTATGAGTTACTTGGGTTATTTCTAAAATGGAATATCGTCATCAAACTCTTCATCAACAAACTCATTAGAAGAACTATCTGGCTTAGTAACATTATTCTGATTAGATGCACCCTGACTCATTCTTTCACCAAGCATTTGCATCTGGTTAGCTATAATTTCAGTGGTCCAACGGTCCTTACCTTCTTTATCCTCCCATTTTCTAGTCTGCAGTTTACCTTCGACATAAACTTGGGAGCCTTTTTTAAGGTAATCACCAGCTATTTCTGCAAGGCGCCCATAGAAAACAACGCGATGCCATTCGGTTCTCTCCTGTTTATCGCCGGTTACTTTATCATTCCATGATTCTGAAGTTGCAACGCTAATATTAGTTACTTGATTGCCGCTTGGCATAGCTCTAGTGTCTGGATCGGCTCCTAGATTACCAACAACAATTACTTTATTAATGCCTCTTGCCATAATTTTCCCTAATTTTTCTAAATAATTTTGAAACTAATTGTATCAAAAACGTTTGGTTTTGGCTCTCAATCTAAAAAAGATTTACAATAGAGTGTTTGGATAATTCTTTTTCTATTATGGATCACATTAAAATAAAAGGTGCTAGGACTCACAACTTAAAGAATCTCGACTTAGAGCTTCCTAGAAATCAACTAATAGTTCTAACAGGTCTTTCAGGCTCTGGGAAATCATCGCTTGCATTCGACACTATTTATGCAGAGGGTCAAAGACGTTATGTTGAATCACTATCAGCCTATGCAAGACAATTCTTATCTATGATGGAGAAACCTGATGTGGATCTTATTGAGGGATTATCTCCTGCAATATCTATAGAACAAAAAACAACCTCCCATAATCCCAGATCGACTGTAGGAACTGTAACTGAGATTTATGACTATTTGAGGTTACTATTTGCAAGAGCTGGTATACCCAAATGTCCGACCCATAAAAGGACGCTTGGTATTCAAAATATCAGTGAAATGGTAGATCAAATAATGACATTAGAAGAGGGTCAGAAATTACTTCTACTCTCTCCATTGGTCAGTGACAGAAAAGGTGAACATTTAGAATTAATAAAAAACATAAAATCTAGGGGGTTTATTCGCTTAAGAATTAATGGTTCTGTATATGATGTAGATAATCTTCCCACTATTGATGCAAAAAAGAATAATACTATAGAGGTAGTGGTAGATAGGTTTTCTATAAAATCTGAAATTGCTTCAAGACTGACTGAATCACTTGAAACTGCTCTTAATTTATCCCATGGAATAGCAAGAGTAATCTCATCTGAAAGCAGTGACACCGATTATTTATTCTCTAATCAATTTGCCTGTCCTGAATGCGGTTACTCAATCACAGAACTTGAACCAAGAACTTTCTCATTTAATAATCCTGCTGGAGCCTGCTCTGTATGTGATGGACTTGGTGTAGAACATTTTTTTAGCCCAGAATTAGTTATTAAAAATGATAAATTGAGTATTTCTGAAGGTGCCATTAGAGGATGGGATAAAAGAAATTTTTATTATTTTCATTTGATCAGGAGTCTTTCAAAACACTTTGGTTTTGATATTGAGGAACCATATACCTCCTATGATGAAGGTGTAAAAGACATGCTACTCCATGGAAGTGGCAAAGAAAAAATTCAATTCTACTACCCTGGAAGAGGCGGTAAAAGAATATCTAGAAAACATCCATTTGAAGGGGTAATTCCTAATCTTAAAAGACGATATAAGGAAACTGAATCACAGGCTGTTAAAGATGCTTTATCTAAATTCATGAGTACAAAACCATGTAGTTTATGCCAAGGATCGAGACTCAATGAATCTGCTAGAAACGTTTTCATAGGTGGGGCAAATATTTCAGATTTAACGAGAATGAATATTAATGAAATCTTGAGTTTTTTTAATCAACTTAAATTGACTGGTAGCAGGGGCGAAATTGCAAAGAGTGTTGTTAAAGAGATTATTGACCGTTTAGAGTTTTTATCAAATGTTGGTCTGAATTACCTTAATTTAGAAAGAAGCGCAGAAACGTTATCTGGTGGTGAATCTCAACGCATAAGATTAGCAAGTCAAATTGGTTCTGGGCTAGTGGGTGTAATGTATGTCTTGGATGAACCTACCATTGGCTTACATCAACGTGATAACAAACGATTAATTAAAACACTTACAAAATTAAGAAATCTAGGCAATACCGTTATAGTTGTAGAGCATGATGAAGAGGTAATCAGATCTGCAGACCATATCGTAGATCTTGGACCTGGTGCTGGTAATAATGGAGGTGAAATTGTTTCCCAAGGGGGCCTAGAGTCCATTATCAGGGCAAAAAAATCATTAACAGCGGATTATTTAAATGGTAAAAAAACCATAAAAGTTCCTAAAAAAAGAATTGTGGCAAACCCATCACAAGCAATTAATATCAACAATGCCTGCAAAAATAATCTCAAATCATTAAGCACGCAAATACCATTAAATCTCTTGACTTGTGTAACTGGTGTTTCTGGGTCTGGTAAATCAACACTAATAAATAATACTTTAAAGCCACTGCTCCGCTCTAAATTAGAGAACAAAATCTCTGACCATTTTGAAGCCACATCAATCAGTGGATATGAAAATATCAAAAAAATTATTAACATCAGTCAAAGCCCAATAGGTAGAACACCTCGTTCTAATCCAGCAACTTATACTGGTTTATTTAATTCTGTTAGAGAGCTATTTGCAGGCACTCAAGAATCAAGATCAAGAGGATACAAACTAGGAAGATTTAGTTTTAATGTGAAAGGTGGGCGCTGTGAAACATGTCGAGGAGGAGGTCTAATTAAAGTGGAAATGAACTTTCTTGCTGATATCTATGTAGTTTGTGACCTGTGTGATGGCAAGCGATTTAATAGAGAAACATTAGAGATTATCTATAAAGAAAGGAACATATATGAAGTATTGGATATGACAGTGGATGAAGCATACCTATTTTTCAAAAATGTTCCCTTAATCAAGAAGAAACTCGAAACACTCATAGATGTAGGCTTGGGTTATATTAAATTAGGACAAAATGCTGTTACTCTCTCTGGTGGAGAAGCACAACGAATAAAACTATCAAAAGAATTATCTAAAAGAACCAATCAAAATACTCTTTACCTTTTAGATGAACCTACAACTGGTCTTCACTTTCATGATGTAAACCAACTGATTAAGGTACTTATGAGACTAAGAGATGAAGGCAATACAATTGTTATTATAGAGCACAATTTAGATGTTATTAAAACTGCTGATTGGATTATTGATCTTGGGCCTGAAGGTGGAGACAAAGGTGGTGAAATTGTTGCTGAAGGGACCCCTGAAATGGTTGCAAAATCTAAGGCTTCCTTTACAGGGCAATATCTTAGAAATCTTCTAACTTAGTGAACCTATACCTAACAGTTGCCTAATTTTGGATAAAAAAGGTACTGATAATTCTCTAGCTCTTTGGGCACCATTCAGCAAGAGTGAGTTTAGATGAGAAGGATCTTTAATTAGCCTATAGTACTCATTTCTAGAATCTGATAGTAAGCTATCTAATAATTCAAATAATTCTTCTTTCGCATCTCCCCAAGCTATTCCTTCATGTAATTTGTTCTTGAAACTATTAGTTTGATCGTTTGTTCCAACAGCTTTATATATCTCATATAAATGAGAATCATCAGTTGATTTGGGTTCTCCTGGCTCTAATGAATTAGTTTTTATCTTCATTACAAATTTACGCAGATCATCGGACGAACAAAAAAGAGGAATAATATTGTTATAACTTTTGCTCATTTTTCTGCCATCCAAACCTGGGAGTACTGAAGACCTCTTGTTCAATATTGCTTCAGGAATAACGAATATCTCACCATGAAGATGATTAAATCTCTGCGCTATATCTCTGGTCATTTCTAAATGTTGTATCTGATCTTGTCCTACAGGCACATGGGATGCTTTAAACATTAAAATATCTGCTGCCATAAGCACAGGATATGAAAATAAACCCATGGTAATTCCTTTGTCAGGTTCAGAATCATTATTGCTTTTATTTTCATTAACAGCTGATTTATAAGCATGCGCCCTATTCATTAATCCTTTTGCTGTGAAATTATTTAGTATCCAATTTAACTCTAGAATTTCTGGAATATCTGATTGCCTATAAAAAACTGTCTTTTTAGTATCAAGACCTAATGCAATCCAGGTTGCAGCTACCTCTAGAGAGGATTGTCTTATTTCTTCAGGATTTTTGTTTTTAATAAGAGAATGATAATCAGCTAAGAAAAAGAATGAATTATGCTCTTCGTTCTTACTTGATTGAATAGCTTGGTTGATGGCTCCAGTGTAATTACCAAGATGAGGTGTCCCCGTAGTGGTAATGCCAGTTAATATTGTTCTTCTATCCAAAATATAAGAAATTACTCAGAAAGTTCATCTAGATCTTTATCAAATTGATAATCAACAAGCTGGACTATTGCCATAGGTGCAGTGTCTCCATTTCTAATACCTTTTCTAAGTATTCGAAGATACCCACCAGGCCTATCCTTAAACCTTGGGCCTATTTCATTAAATAATTTTCCAACTGCTTGCTTGTCTCTCAATAGATCAAACGCCCTTCTTCTTTGTGAGACCCCATCTTCTTTAGCTAGGGTAATTAATGGTTCTAGAGTTTTTCTCAACTCCTTTGCCTTTGGTAATGTAGTTGATATTGATTCATGCTCAATAAGAGACGAAGCCATGTTACGGTACATAGACTTCCTGTGACTACTGGTTCTTCCTAAGCGTCTTCCTGTTTTTCTATGTCTCATGACTCATCCTTAAATAACAATATAAACCTTATTGACTTACTTCATCAACAGCTATTTCATTTGGCGGCCAATTATCTAACTCCATACCCAAGGATAAACTGTGGCTCGCCAATATTTCTTTGATTTCATTCAAAGATTTTTTTCCAAGATTAGGAGTCCTTAATAACTCGACCTCTGTTTTTTGCACTAAATCACCAATATAGTTGGCATTTTCGGCTTTCAGACAGTTTGCTGAGCGCACTGTTAATTCAAGCTCATCAACAGGTCTTAACATAATAGGATCTATTAAGACTTCTTCCACTTCTTGTTGCTGTTCTTGAACTCTAGTCAAATCAGCGAAAATACTTAACTGATTCTGAAGAATTGCACCAGCATATTTAATTGCTCTTTCAGGATCAATGGTTCCATCAGTTTCTAAATCTACAATGAGTTTGTCTAAATCCGTTCGCTTTTCTACTCGAGCTGCTTCAACGCTGTAAGTTACAGTTATTACTGGGCTAAACGAAGCATCAAGTTTTAATAATCCTATAGTGACATCAGCATCCTTGCTCTGAGTAGCAACAGGCCTATAGCCTGTACCCTTCTCTACCTTAATTTGCATTTTCAATGCTTTTTTAGAGCTGATAGTTGCTATATGGTGATCAGGGTTCACTACCTCTGTATCTCCATCTACTTGGATATCACCAGCTGTAACAGTACATGGCCCCTTCTTACTCAAGGTGAATTCTGCTGAATCCCGGCCTTGTATATTTATTGCCACACCCTTAAGGTTTAAAAGAATTTCAACAACATCTTCCTGTACGCCTTCAATAGTGGTGTATTCATGTAAAACTCCATCTATCTGCGCTTCTGTAATCGCATAACCAGGTAAACTTGAGAGTAAAACTCGTCTCAATGCATTGCCTAAAGTATATCCAAAGCCTCTTTCAAAAGGCTCTATAGAAACCTTTGAATGAAGTTCATCTTCTTGAGATTCTAGCTTTATGACAAGAGGACTAAGAAGATCAATTACAATCTCTTCTTTTTCTACTTCTTCCTCTTCAACTGTTTCTTCAATAATATTTTTTTCATCTTCTAACATTTTATTCAGTCTCCTAAATTACTTAGAATAATATTCCACTACTAAGTTTTCATTAATATCTGGGAGTATATCCTCCCTCTCTGGGATTGATTTAACAATGCCCTTGAGTTGCTTTAAATCTACCGATAACCACTCACTAATACCTAATTGAGAAGCTATATTCACAGCATTCTTTATTCTTAGTTGTTCTTGTGCTTTTTCAGCAATAGAAATCTCATCACTAGGTGAAACCTGAAAAGAGGAGATATTGATTATGGATCCATTAACTTTAATCGCTTTATGGTTTACTAATTGTCTTGCTTCAGCTCTAGTTACAGCAAAACCCATTCTATAGACCATATTATCTAAACGTGTCTCCAACAATTTCAATAGGTTTTCTCCTGTTGAACCTTTTGTTTTGGAAGCTTTCTTATAATAATTTCTAAATTGTTTTTCTAAAACACCATACATTCTTCTTAATTTTTGTTTCTCTCTCAATTGGATGCCATAGTTAGATAGCCTGTCTCTTCTAGAACCTACCTTGGATCCGGGTATTGTATTAAGTTTGCATTTATTTTCTAAGGGTTGTATACCGCTTTTAAGAAACAAGTCTGTTCCTTCTCTTCGCGATAACTTACATTTTGGTCCCAAATATCTTGCCATGATTAATACCTCTAAACTCTTCTTTGTTTTGGTGGTCTGCAGCCATTATGTGGTAAAGGTGTTACATCTTCTATGCTAACAATATGAAGCCCGATTGCATTCAGAGATCTTAATGCAGAATCTCTTCCAGGGCCTGGTCCTTTAACCTTCACTACTATATCTTTTAAACCAAATTCTTGTGCCTTGGTTCCAGCCTTTTCTGCAGCAACTTGCGCTGCAAACGGTGTACTTTTTCTTGATCCTCTAAATCCTGAACCACCAGCAGTAGCCCAAGCTATGGTATTTCCTGCTCGGTCAGTAATAGTAATGATTGTATTATTAAAAGTTGCATGAATATGTGCAATACCTTCAATTACAGTCTTTTTTGCTTTTTTCTTTTTTGCTACTGCCATTTTTTATACTCGCTGTTATGCTCTCATAGGTTTCTTAGGACCTTTTCTAGTTCTTGCATTAGTTTTACTTTTTTGTCCTCTGACTGGTAACCCTCTTCTATGTCTTATGCCTCGATAACAACCTAGATCCATTAATCTTTTAATATTAGTTGATATTTCTCTTCTTAAATCACCTTCAACTAGATGGTTACTTAATTCAGTTCTTATACTCTCTAACTCTGGTCCTGTTAGATCCATTACTTTTTTATCTTCAGCAATACCTAACTTTTCACAAAGTTTTTTTGATAATGAATTTCCAACACCATAAACATAGGTCAGCGAAACTCTAACATGCTTATTATCGGGTATATTAACTCCTGCTATTCTAGCCATTATATTAGCCCTGCCTTTGTTTGTGCCTAGGATCTTTGCACACAACTCGTACTACGCCATTTCTACGTATCACTTTGCAATTCCTGCATATTTTTTTAACTGATGCTCTAACTTTCATTTCTACTTGTCATTACCTATCTTAGTTGACCGCTTTTACTATATCCTTTGAGGTTAGCCTTTTTCAAAAGACCCTCATACTGTTTTGACATCATTAGTGCCTGCATTTGAGCCATAAAATCCATGCTAACCACAACTATGATCAGCAAAGATGTCCCGCCAAAGTAAAATGGTACTCTAAAGTAGAGAATCATAAACTCTGGAAGTAAACAGACGAGCATGATATACAATCCGCCCCAAAATGTTAACCTTGTTAATACTTTATCTATATATTGTGCAGTCTGATGTCCTGGTCTTATTCC
>CAUZCF010000005.1:0-26172 GCA_963578425.1 Gammaproteobacteria bacterium
TACCTCGATTGGGTTTAAACTTATCATCCCATTCTAAGTCTTTAATCATCCAGTCGTTCATACCAATATCGAGATCACTTAATACAAAAACAGGTGTTTGCAGTTGTTCTGCAAGGTCAAATGCTTCCAATGAAAGATAAAATGCTTCTTCTGGATTAGCAGGGTATAGGCATATGTGTTTTGTATCTCCATGCGAAGCATAAGCACACATAGTGATGTCACCTTGTTGAGTTCTAGTAGGCATACCCGTAGAAGGACCTGTTCGTTGAACATCAAAAATTACTGTAGGTATTTCAGCGTAGTAACCAAACCCTATAAATTCACTCATCAAGGAAATACCTGGACCACTAGTTGGGGTGAATGATCTAGCACCATTCCAACCAGCGCCTAGTGCCATGCCAACAGCTGCTAGTTCGTCTTCCGCTTGAATAATGGAGTAATTATTCTTCTTAGTTTCCTCATCTTTCCTAAAAAAAGAACAATATTTGGTAAAAGCATCCATTAAGGATGTTGAAGGAGTAATTGGATACCAAGAGCCCACAGTTGCTCCAGCATAGATACAACCTAGCGCGGCTGTAGCATTGCCATCAATCATCATGTAACCATCTGTCTTTTTAGACGCCTTAGTTTTAAATGGTAGTGGGCATTTAAAATTATCTTTTGCATAATTAAAGCCCATATCAAGTGCAGACTTATTTGCTTCAATAAGATGGGTTTTTGAGCCAAATGTGTCTAATAGTAATTGCTCGATTACATTAACATCCATCTCTAAAAGTGCAGCAAGTACCCCGACATAAGTAGTGTTTTTCATCAAAGTTCTGGATCGAGATGTATCAAATTTCTGATTGCACATTGTTGCAAGCGGTACACCAAGAACGGTGACATCATTTCTAACCATTAACTCTTCTCTTGGCCAAGAAGAATCATAAATAAGATAACCACCTGGTTCCACTGCTGCTAGATCTTCTGCATAAGTTTGAGCATTCATTGCGACCATAATTTCGACGCTACCCGAAGGTGCTAGATAGCCTTTATCACTAACCCTAACTTCATACCAGGTAGGTAAACCTTGAATATTAGATGGGAAATAATTTTTTCCAACAACAGGTATACCCATTCTAAAAATACTTTTCATAAACATGCCATTTGCACTGGAGGAACCCGTACCGTTTACATTAGCAAACTTCACGGTGAAATTATTATGGCTAGCTTTACCCATTAGACTGCTTTTTTCGATTCGATTCTTTTAGATAATTTATCTTCATCAACTGCATAAGGGATCTCAAGTGTAAACTTTTTCATATCAAATGCTGCAGTTGGACAGCGTTCTGCACAAAGTCCACAATGTATACAAACGTCTTCATCTTTAACCATAACCCTTGCTGTTTGAGGTAAAGCTTCTGAAACAAAGAGCGCCTGTTCTACATTATTTGCAGGGGTTTTTATTTGTTTTCTAAGCACTTCCTCATCAGCATTCTCCGAGATCATCAGGCAATTAACTGGACATATATCAATACATGCATCACATTCAATACAAAGTTCTGCGGCAAAGTCTGTCTGAATATCACAATTAAGACAACGCTCAACTTCTTTTTTAAATTGCCCTGGCTCAAAACCTAATTCAACTTCTATATTGATATCTTTGAATCTTCTTTCCATAGGAACAGTTGGTACCTCAACTCGATTCTCATAACCGTAATCATTGCTAAAAGTCCACTCATGTATACCCATTTTTGCGGTCACTAAATTCATTCCGTAGGGAAGTCTTTCTGTAAGAGATTCATTATGACAATATTTATGCATTGAAATAGCAGCTTGATGCCCATGTTCAACTGCTTCTATAATATTTTTTGGGCCAAAGGCTGAATCTCCACCAAAAAATACTCCAGGGATAGTCGATTCATAGGTAATATCATCAACAACAGGCACTTCCCACTCATCGAAATCTAGACCTATATCACGTTCAACCCATGGGAAAGAATTTTCTTGGCCTATTGCTAAGATCACTGTGTCACATGGAATAATCACTTCATCTACTTTGGTTGATTTCAATCTACCATTCTCATCCTTGTCCCATTCGAGAACACCAAATTTCATGCCAACCAATTTGCCATTTTCTACTATGTATTCTTCAGGTGAGTGATTTAAAACTAATTCGACCTCTTCTTCTAGTGCAGGCTCTAATTCCCAATCTGATGATTTCATTCGATCTCTAGTGCCTCTATACAAGACTTTAACGTTTTTTCCACCAAGTCGAAGTGACGATCGACAACAATCCATTGCTGTATTTCCGCCGCCAATAATTAAGACGCGTTCCCCCACAGAATCAATGTGCTCAAATGCCACAGATTCTAGCCACGCAATGCCTACAAATACTTGATCTGTCTCATATCGTCCCGGAAGATCAAGCTCTCTACCCTTGGGAGCACCAGTGCCTACAAAGACAGCATCATAATCTTGTTCCAACAAATTTTTCATGCTCTCAATGGGATGATTCAAATACAGGTTTGTTCCCTGGTCAACTATCACATCAAATTCTTCATCTATCACTTCAGGAGGCAATCTAAATTTGGGAATATTACTTCTGATCAGTCCACCCATTTTAGGTAAAGATTCAAAAATATCGATTTCATAACCCAAAGGTAAAAGATCATTAGCCACAGTAAGAGAAGCACAACCTGCACCTATACAGACAATCTTCTTTCCATTTTTTTGTTTAGGTATGGGTGGCAAATATTCTTTAAAATCAGCTTTCAGATCAGCCGCTACCCTTTTGAGTCTACAGATAGCAACCGGCTCCTCTTCAACTCTTACTCTTCTGCAAACTGGCTCACACGGACGGTCGCAAACACGACCAAGGATACCTGGAAAAACATTTGATTCTCTATTTAATAAATAAGCCTGAGTATATTCGCCTTGGGCAATGTGTCTAATATAGCCTGGCACATCAGTATGTGCTGGGCAACCCCACTGGCAATCTACCACCTTGTGATAATATTGAGGGTCTTTAGTGTTAGTGGGTTGCATGATGAAAGTGGTGTCTGACGCCTATGATTTAACGCTATATGTTTTCGAAAATTTAACTACAAAAGTTTTCAGTTTCTTTTTATCTCACAACCTAAAAGGTTAGAAGTGAAAATTACCATATCCTGATTGGAAAAAAAACGATATTTTATATCCTATTCTGAGAAAATATTTTTATTCAAAATCAATCCGCACTCCCATGGGTTTTGTAAGGATGTTACCCGCATCATAAACTAATTGTCCATTAACAAATGTCTTATTAATCATAGAGTTAAAAGTTTTGTCTTCAAATGGGCTCCATGAACATTCGTAGAGAATATTTTCTTGGCTAACATTGGTTTTACT
Organism: Gammaproteobacteria bacterium; assembly: GCA_963578425.1. Classification (GTDB taxonomy): domain Bacteria; phylum Pseudomonadota; class Gammaproteobacteria; order Steroidobacterales; family UBA11654; genus CACPJA01. The sequence goes on from CAUZCF010000005.1 coordinate 3,370, forward strand.
ATCTAGATTTACCAAAACAAGATCAGCCCAATAATCTTCTCTAATAAACCCGCGATCTTTGATGCCATAAATCTCAGCAACATTGTGGCTGGTTTTAGCTGCAATGGTTTCTAGAGTTAACTGTCCTTGATGGAAAAACTCAAGCAGTATCAACAATGAATGTTGGACTAAAGGTAATCCTGATGGGCAATCAGGATAAGATTTTGCCTTCTCCTCCCAAGTATGGGGTGCATGGTCAGTTGCAATAATATCAAGACCTCTGTTGTTCAGGGCCTCCATTAAAGCAGTTTGATCGTTTTGTGTTTTGATGGCTGGGTTACATACAATCAGTTGTTGAAACTCATCATAGTCTGAGTCGTTGAAATACAGATGGTGCACACAAACCTCAGCAGTGATATTTTTTTCTCTATGATCTTTGTTCTCAAATAAAGAAAGTTCTTTAGCAGTTGTCAAATGTAGAACATGAAGTTTAGAACCAAATTTTTTTGCAAGTGCAACGGCTTTTGATGAGGATTTATAGCAGGCTTCCATGGATCTGATATTTGGATGTTCTGACACAGGGATAGGTAAATCTTTATATTGTTCACGCATTAACTCCAAATTCTTATTAATCAAAGGAGTATCTTCACAATGAGTAGCAATCAGAACTGGGGAATTAGAAAAAATGCTTTCGAGAGCATCATCATTATCCACTAACATATTGCCAGTTGAAGCTCCCATAAAAACCTTTACTCCACAAGCTTCTCCTTTTTTTAAATTCTTGATCTCCTCTATATTGTTGTTAGTAGCTCCCAAATAAAACGCATAGTTTGCGTGAGCTTTGTCGGCTGCTAATTGATATTTTTTTGACAAAAGATCTCTGGTAACTGTCGGTGGGTTGACATTAGGCATGTCCATGAACGAGGTCACACCACCAGCCACTGCTGCTGCCGATTCTGAAAGAATACCGCCTTTATGAGTTAGGCCTGGTTCACGAAAATGCACTTGGTCATCAATCAAACCTGGCAATAAGTATTGCCCTTCGGCGTCAATGACTTCAGTATTTAAATCAATTTTTATTTGATTATCAATTTGCTTAATTCGACCACTATCAATCAACACATCTTGTTGATTAATAGACCCTTCATTGACCACATTAGCATTGACTATTGCTATGGATTGTTTGCTCATGACGTTATTATAACAGTCTAGTCTATCAATGGATTTTTAAGAGTGAATTATTAGCCATGACATCGAAATTAAAAAATCTTTTTCACGGATGGTATGTTGCTTTGGGTTGTTGCTTAATTTATTTCTTTGTTAATTCAATGACGCTTTTTGTTCCTCAAACTCTGTTCCCAAGGTTAATGGAGGAATTTTCTGTCAATGAGGCAGAAATTAGTCTGACTGTTGCTAGAACCCTGTTATTTGCGTCCATCTTCTCTCCAATCTCTGGAATATTAATTGATAAATATGGTGCTGTTAAAGTGTTAAAAGTGGGTGTGATCATCATGGGATTAACCTGCAGTGTCTACCCATTTGCAACATCCATTGAGACACTCTATAGATTGCATTTTTTAATGGCTATAGGTCTGGTTTGTTCAGGGTTAGGTCCGAATGTGATCATCGTGTCTAATTGGTTTAATGAGCATCGGGGCAAGGTTGTTGGTATGTTAGTCGCAGGTTCGTCTCTAGGGGGAGCTACTCTTCCTCTTCTGATCTCACCCCTCGTCAATGCACCTGATTGGGGTTGGCGTTGGGGGTACGGAATATTGGCGATTCTTTTTTGGGTTTTTGCCGTGATCCCTGCTTACACATTTATTCGACCAAACCCTCAAGCAATGGGACTGCACCCAGATGGGCTTGATCATGAGCCTAAGATTGGCAATGAAACATCATCAGGAGTCAGCTTCATTGATGCTCTTAAATCTCGAGCCTTGTGGTGCCTTGGCATTGGATCTGCTTGTTTATGGTTTTCAATTCAAGGTTTAAATAGTCAAATTACTATTTTCTTTGAGCAAGAAGCTGGTTACACAGCTCAACAAGCTGTAATCTTGTTTTCAACATTATTTTGGTTTAGTTTTTTTGGAAAATTTGCTTTTGGTGCATTAAGCGACTCAATACCTAAACAACGTGTCTTTCTAATCACCTCTTGTATTCTCTTTATAGGTTCTTTATTCCTTTTCGAAATTAATAATGGTCAGCTAAACTTTACCCAAAACCGTACCCAGTTAACTTTATTCACAATCCTATTTGGTCTAGGTTTTGGTGGAAGCTTCAGCATGATTCAATTGGTTGCATTAGAAATATTTGGAAAAGCTTACCTGGGCAGAATCTTAGGGTTAATTACCTTAGTCGATGGCATGGGTGCTGCACTTGGAACCAAACTATTAAGTGAACTTAAGATCAGTACTGGAAGTTATTTCCTCCCCTTTGCTCTTGTCTCATTGGTAACATTTTTTGCCATTATTAATGTTTTCTTGATTAAGCCTATAAAAACTAAATCACAAACATCGAGCTAATGTTTGTCATAAATAGCCTTTAGCGTTAGTCTTAAATACTTGCTTATGGCGAAGAAATATAAATCATTTGAAATAAGAGAAATGACCGCTTCACTTGGTGCTGAAGTTGTAGGTCTGGATATTACATCTAAGCTATCTAAATCAAAACTCAATGAACTTCATCAAGCCTGGTTAGAACATCAAGTTTTATTCTTTAGAGATCAACCCCTAACTCCTGAACAACACATCAACTTTACAAAATATTTTGGAAAACTCCAAGGACCAGGGTACATGCCTACATTGGATGACTTTCCTAATGTTTATGTTCAAGAATACCCAGACCTACTCAAAGGTATAGTTTCTGATGTTGACTGGCATATTGATGCTTCTTTTATGAAAAAACCATTAAAGGGAGCGGTACTCCATGCTCTAAATGTTCCGGCTACCGGTGGTGATACAGCTTGGGTCAATTTATACAAAGCCTATGATTTACTCTCTAAACCCATGCAAAAACTCTGCTCAAATCTAACAGCGGTGCATGATAACTTTTATAAGAACCTAACCAATGTCATAGATAACTATGGTGCAAAAGGTTATGAAATGGCAAGAAAAGCCACTCCACCTTCAGTTCATCCCTTGGTTTGCAGGCATCCTGAGACAGGGAAAAAATGTCTTTTTTATAGTGAATTAATGGTCTCTCATTTTAATGAATTGAATGATGAGGAAAACAAAGTTATAAAAGAATTTCTGGTTAATCATATTAAACAACCTGAATTGTATTGCCGGTTTAAGTGGGAGAATGATTCGGTTGCTTTTTGGGATAATCGTTGCACAGCACATAAAGGTATATTTGATTTTGGTCAACAATACAGGTTAATGCATAGGGTGGCCATTCAGGGAGAAACAAAACCTAAGAAGTAATTATGTGGATTAAAAAATTTCATAAAGATGATGAAGAGGATAAAAGATCACCTATTCCTACCCAGGTCATCTCTAATGAGGAATATCTTCCTAGACCACAAACTAAACAACAGAAACAAGTTGAGGATCTTATTCAGTCTCTCGCTGATAAATACGGTAAAAAGGTGGGGCTCTCAAGGCGAGAATTGTTAAAGACTGCTAATGGAATGGCCATTGCTTTTGTTGCTATGAACCAAATTTTTGGAAAGTATTTTAATGTTCAAGCAGAAGAAATGGTTGATCAATCGATGATTGAAGAATTGTGGCCAAAAAACGAGTTTATTTTTGATGTTCAAACTCACCATGTTGCAACAGGAAAAACAGAACCTTTAGGTTTTAGAGTCATGGCTTGGCCATTTAATGAAGAATTACAAGGTCAGCGACCTCAAAAAGATGATCTCAGATTTAATAATTATGTCAAAGAGGTGTTTTTGGACAGCGAGGTTTCAGTAGCTTGTTTAAGCGGTATTGCATCAAAAGTACTGGATGTGATTAATGTTGACGAAATGGTTGATGCAAGAAACACTGTAAATGCTATGGCAGGCTCAGAACGCATGATTTGTCATGGCCCAATAGCTCCCTACATACCTAACTTTTTAGAAGAAGCTGAACGACAAGCATTAGAACTTAATATAGATGCTTGGAAATTTTATACCGGTGTCTTTGGTACAGAGGGTGAGTATTCATGGTGGATGGATGATGAAGATCTGATTTATCCATTCTATGAAAAAATAAAAGCTTGGGGGAAAACCACAGTCTGTGCCCATAAAGGTTTACCCTTCAAACAACCGAGACCAGGGGAAACAGATTACACTCATCCCAGAGATATTAAAAAAGCTTCATTAGATCATCCCGATCTAAATTTTGTGGTGTATCACTCAGGCTTTAAAGATCAAAACATGGATTTACCGCCCGAAGATGTCTACCTAGATGAAAATGCTTATTTACCCTACACCACTGATCTATGCAACGACCGATTAGCAAACCCAAAAATGACCAATGTGTATATGGAATTGGGCACAACCTTTGGACACACCGTTATCACTCATCCAAAAATATGCGCTCATCTCTTAGGTCAAATCATTAAAGCATTCGGAGTAGATCATATTCTCTTTGGTACAGATTCAATATGGTGGGGATCACCTCAATGGCAAATTGAAGCACTGAGAAGATTTCAAATTCCTGAAGATATGCAAGAAAAATTCGGCTATGCACCAATCTCTGATAAGGACAAATCAAAAATTCTGGGGCTAAATGCGGCTAAGCTCTATGATGTAAATGTTGAAGACAGAAGACAACAAATTATTACAGATCGAATGACTCAATTGAAAGAAGTCTATTTAGCTGAAGGTGGAAAACCAAGTAACAATGTTTACGGCTGGATTATGAGTTAGTGTTTACTCTCGTCTTTTAAAGAGATAGTTCTACCTTGCATATGATCAGTGTCCTTAATCCCTAATATGTCTGCAATCGTAGGAGCTAAGTCTATTTGGTGAACGGGTCCTAATTCTTTATGCTCAATCTCTGCACCGATGGCATAAAAAATACCTCTCATATCCGGTAGTTGAGGTGAATAACCATGCATGCCCTTGGGTCGAGCATTGATACTGTTAGTAAACATATTGGGTGGATCAGTTATTAAGACTATGTCTCCAGTTCTGGTTGGGTGATTTAAATGGAATGATTCTGGTAAATCATACTTATCATAGGCTTGAATGTTAGCTTGTTGGGAAAAAAATCTTAGTGCTGCTGCTTTGCTGTTTTGATCCATAAACAAATGTGCAACTGCGGGCCCTGAAGAAGCTGTTATGTTGATTCCAGATTGCTTGATTAAATCTCTAAGCATTATGTAGTTTGACACCTCTGTCATGCCATGATCACTGACCACAAATAATGAGATATAGTCCCATGCGTCCCTTTTATCTATCTCATCTAAGAGTTCTCTAAGTAAGCGATTTTGACGCAAAATTTGTTTTTTTATCAATGGGCCTGTTGGTCCCTCTTGATGGGCAACTGTGTCGGTACCATCCCAATAACTCATAATCAATCTTGGTCTTATCTTGTCATCCAAATCAAGCCATTCAGTGATTTGCTTAATCTTTGTTTCTTCTGAAACACTTGCATCAAAGGGTGCTTTTCTAAACGAGGCGCCAACATTATTCCAGTCGGTTTCTGAACCCACCCAGAAAAAAACTGCGGCAGGAATCCCCGCTTGTTCTGCTAAAACCCAAATTGGTGGAACATCAATCAAATCGCCTTGGTCGGGGTAGTTAAAATAGCCTTCCTTACTGTCATAAAATGAATTATGAAGAATGCCGTGTTGATCAGGATAAACCCCAGTTGCCAATGAAACATGACCAGGATATGTCGTGGATTGATACACAGGAATCAGATGATCTGCTTTCAAGCCCATTGTTGCCATACGCTCAAATGCATCTAAGTCACTATTCTTTGATATATCGTGTCGCATTCCATCCATAGAAATAACAATCACTGTGGCCTCTTTCTCAGCAAAGACATGACTGACAAAGAAAAAGACAATAGACAATACTATTGCAGGTAATGCTTTCATAAGTTAAAAAGGTTTTCTAAATCTCAAAGTAAAGCGGTCACTTTCTCCGATATTACTAAACACAATCTTCTCATCATCATTCAGACTGTCGTAGGTTGGTGGTAATGTCCAAACCCCTTCTCTATGATTCTTAGAATCCTTAGGGTTGGCATTAATTTCTGATGCAGCCTCCAAGATAAAGCCAACTGATTCAGCAAGCTCAATCATAAACTCTTCATTAACATAACCTGATACAGCCTTTGGGTCTTGGGCAATTGCTGAATCTCCTCTGTGCTCAACAACCCCCAATTTACCACCAGGTTTCAGTGCTTCAAAAAATGCTTGCATAGCAATCTTTTCCTGACCTCTTGCCATCCAGTTGTGGATATTTCTAAAAGTTAGAACCATATCAACTGTTCCAGGTTCAGTTATTTCAATTCGATCTGGTAACTCAAAAATTCCATGGTCTACATTGCCATATAATTCTGGGTGATCATTAAGTTTGCTTAAAAAAAGTTGGGCCATTCTTTTAAAATAATCTCGGTCAGAATTGATATCAAAAGAGGCTGAAATATACTGGCCTGAGTCATTAAGATAAGGGGCTATAATTTCTGTGTACCATCCAGCTGATGGCCAAACCTCGACTATCGTCATCTCTTCCTTAATCCCAAAAAAATCTAGTGTTTCTTTAGGGTGTCGATAAATATCTCTTGATTTATTTTCTTCTGACCGATGATTGCCAGATATAACTTCATCCAATGAATGTGAATAAAGTACCGTGGGTTGAATACAAAGAATTAATAAAAACAGGGTTTTAACAATCAATTGTCTTGGCATCATTTTCTCCTTCTTTAATAATAGGTTATCTAATTTTTTTACGTCTTATAACTGCCAGTACTGGTGCCAATATAACACCAGCTACAAAACCTCCAATATGAGCTCCAAAAGCGATCCCACCTCCAGAGCCTCCAGTGGCTCCGTTAATCAATTGCAGTACAAACCAGAATAATAACACCACATAGGCTGGAAGCTTTAAAACTTGAATAAAAAAACCAAGGGGGATTGCGACCCGGACTGATCTTTTCGGAAAAAAAACAATGTAAGCACCTAAGACTCCTGATATAGCGCCGCTTGCACCAATCATTGGTATTGTTGATGAGGGGTCAGGCAAAGCCTGAGACAACGCTGCAACAACTCCACACACAGCATAAAAAATGATAAACACAGGTTTACCCAATATGTCTTCTATATTATCCCCAAAAATCCATAAATAAAGCATATTCCCAATCAGATGCATAAACCCTCCATGTAAAAACATAGAAGTGATTAAGGTTAACTCTGGACTAACCCACCTTAGAGCTTCAGGCAATAAAGCTCCTTGCAAAAGACTGGCAGGAATCACTCCCAATGCAAGAATTGCAGCTCTGTTTGACTGCCCCAAACCCAATTGCCATAGAAAAACAATACAACAAATTACGATCAATCCAATGGTAATGATTGGTTTAGAATGAGTCGGGTTGTCATCAGCTAAAGGGATCATAACTAAAAATTGCAATTCGGCTTTTTCTCAACCTTGTTATATGCCTCTAGCGCTTTAGAAAGTTGGCTAGCAAGACCACTAATTCTGTTAGCCGATGAAGGATGGGTGCTAGCAAATTCTGGCATCCTTTTTTCTGCATCTTTTTCCTTCATTTTTTTCCATAAACTCATCGTCGCTATGGGATTAAAGCCTGCTTTAGCCATCAAAATAATTCCAGATTTATCAGCATCTGATTCCTGCTCTCTTGCATAAGGTAAATTCAATCCATAAGTTGCCATAACTTGTGACATAGTATTGATCGCGTTAATTTGATTGTTTGCTTCATAGAGGTCGGACTGTGTATAGATCGGCTTGCTGGCTATTTTGCTTGCCACCACAGCTGAGCCTATAAGTGCTCCTACTTGTGTACGTTTTGATCGTTTTGCTCGCTCATAACTGTGTTTATTAGTTACATGAGCTATTTCATGGCCAATAACAGCAGCCAACTCATTAGGGTTACTCGCAACTTCAAAAAGACCTGTATTAACCCCTATCTTACCCGCAGGAAGCACCACAGCATTAGCATCAGGATCTTGAAAAACCTCGATCTCCCAATCAAAGCTGCTATAGGGTTCTTCTATTTGCTTAATGATGTTTCTTGCAACGCAACGAACTAAAGTTCTTTTTTTAAGATCCCTCGATATGGGAATAGAATTTATCATTTGATCCCATTGCTGTTCAGATTGAACTACGATTTCTCTTTCACTAACAAGAAGAGCTGCGTTAAGATTCATTGAAGACAACAACAAGACAATACTAAAGTTGAAAATGATTAATGTGTTGTTTCTCTGTCTAATCATTGGTTATTTTATTTAATCTTTTGTACGACTGGTCTGCACGATAGCTTGATCTAACTAAGGGACCTGCAACCACTTCTTTTAAACCTATTTGATGCCCCAAGAACTCATAATCCCTAAAAGTCTCTGGACTAATATATTGCTCAACAGGCAAATGGTTCACAGTGGGTCTTAAGTATTGTCCGAGCGTAAGTATTTTGACACCACAGTTAAATAGATCAGTCATTGTCTGTTGCATTTCTTCGAAAGTTTCTCCTAAGCCAAGCATTAAACTAGATTTAGTGATTACACCATGTGTAGCAGCATATTCGAGTACTTTAAGAGTCTGCTCATAACCAGCTCTAGGATCCCTAACCCGTTGTGTGAGTCTTTTAACTGTTTCAAGATTTTGTGCAAACACATCTAGGCCTGAGTTAAGCAAAATATCTAAATGCTCTAAATTACCTCCAAAATCTGGTGATAGAACCTCAACGGTAACCTTTGGGCAAAGGGTCTTAGTCTCTAGAACACAAGACGCAATATGAGTTGCTCCCCCGTCTTCAAGATCATCTCTATCTACTGAGGTAACAACCACATAATCTAGGTTCATAAATGCAACAGTTTTAGCAATATGCTCAGGCTCGTATGAATCCAACCAACCTTTTGGATTACCAGTATCAACTGCACAGAATCGGCAGGCTCTGGTACAAACACTACCTAAGACCATTAACGTAGCAGTTCTATGATTCCAACACTCTCCAATATTGGGGCACTTTGATTCCTCACAAACTGTAGCCAGCCGATAGTCAGAAACTATGGACTTAAGATCACGAAAATTAGCCCCTTTAGGAAGAGGCACCTTAAACCAGTTAGGTTTTATCATTGCGGTTTGATTGGTATTTATCTTTTGGATTTTTATACCATCTTTGATGGCTACTATTCCATCTCTTTGCTTGTATTTTTTGCCGCTTTGGGTTTTAAACATTATGTGTGCACTCATGCTTAGATATTATTTAACATTATATGCATTAATGGCCTTATAAATTATGTTAATAATATGGTTTTTTAATTTATTGCTCAAGACTTTAAGAATAATGGTTATCTATATACAAATATTGATTAACTTTTTAAAAGAAGTTTGCCATCATGGACAGCTTAGTTAAATTTATAGAGAGAAATAATGAATAAACCCAAATTACCTATTTTACAAAGACTTTCTTTTGTCATATATCCTATGGCATTCTTTTTAGTCAGTTCGCCTTTACTAATGGCTCAAGAAGAAAGTGGTGAAGTAGAAGAAATTACAGTGACTGGCTCAAGAATCCAAGACTCAAACATAGTCAGTTCTTCACACATAACAACTGTGGACGCGGCAGCCATAGAGAATAGAGGTCTGACTAGAGTAGAAGATTATCTAAATGACTTACCACAAATTTCACCTGGACAAAGTATTACTAACTCCAATGGTGCAAGTGGTACTGCTTCTGTCAATCTTAGAAATATGGGTTGTGGGAGAACTCTAGTACTTTTAAACGGCAGACGGCTTGCCCCGGGAACAACTGGTGGCGGTAACTGTGCAGACTTAAACAGTATACCTACACTACTTCTGGATAAAGTAGAAGTACTAACAGGGGGTGCTACCTCTGTTTATGGTTCTGATGCTGTTGCAGGAGTTGTTAACTTTGTTCTAGATGAAGACTTTGAAGGCTTTAGATCAAGTGTGACTCATAGTTTCTATCAGCATAAGAATGACAATAGTGACCTAAGAGATTTAGTTTCATCATACGATTATGCATTGGCGGATAAAAACATCACCACTGGAGATACCACAAAAGTAGCGTTCGCTTTTGGTGGTAATATCGACAATGGAAGAGGACATATGACAGCTTTTGTAGAAAAAACTGACACAGATCCAATTCTTCAAGGTGATTTTGATATCTCAGCATGTGCTTTAAGAAGTGGTTATTCTGGTTGTGGTGGTTCTTCAACTATCCCTCCAGGACGATTCGCTGATTTTGGATTATACGGAGCCTATGGTTTTACATTAGCTGATGGAACCTCTCCAAGGCTTGATCACAAAATAGTGGGCAACACTCTTGTTCCCAGAGAAGGACAAGCTTATAACTACAATCCAACAAACTATTTCCAAAGACCTGATACTCGATACAATGCTGGCCTATTTGGTCATTATGATATCAGTGATAATATTACGGCCTATGTAGAATCCAGATACATGAAGTCTGAATCAGTTGCACAAATTGCTTATTCAGGAACGTTTGGAAACATCACTCGCTTTCCTTGTTACAACCCTCTAATGTCAGCACAACAACATGATGTGCTTTGTGGACAATGGGTTGGAATGGGTGGTTCGCATGCTCCAGATTTTGCATCCAGTGCAGCAGCGTTAGCCTACATTTCAAGTTTAGATATTGCTGTGGGTAACGGTGATATTATTGATTACGGTGCCCCAACTTATCACCTCAAACGTAATGTTGAGGGAAACCCAAGACAAGGTGCGTTCTTCTATAAGAACTTTGTTAACACTGCTGGTATCAGAGGAGATTTCAATGACAATTGGTCATATGATCTGAATGTTCAATCCACTAGAGTTGACTACCAAAACGAATACAGAAATGATTTATCAGTTACGGCTATTAATAGAGCGGTTGATATTATTTCAGTTAATGGCGTACCGACATGTGTTTCTGCTTTGAACGGCACTGACTCATCTTGTATGCCTTATCCGTTATTTAATGGAGGTCTTCCAGGCGATGAAGGGATTCAAGGAGTATGGGATGGAGGTCAAGAACTTCAAAACTATATTGCAAATGCCACCTATATTAACGGTAATCTATCACAACTTATCACCGCTGGTTATGTAACTGGTGAGCTTGGATTCTCTGTTCCAGGGGCTCCTGCTAATGCCCAGTTAGTTGTTGGCTTTGAAAATAAGAAAATGAGCTCAGATTACAGGCCTGACTTACCAAGTAGAACAGGAGACAGATCTGGTTCTGGTGGGGCTACATTGCCACTATTTGGTGAATATGATGTCGATGAAGTGTTCTTTGAAATGGCTCTGCCAATCAGAGATAACCTTAGTATGGACTTAGGTGCTCGTTTTGCAGATTACTCAACTGGTGCAGACACTGAAGCCTTTAAGGTAGGTGCTTACTGGACTATTAATGAGAATGTCTCACTAAGAGCTTCATTCCAAACTGCACAACGACATGCAACGATAGGTGAAATGTTTAGTGCGGTATCTGACGGTCTTGTTGACCTAGATTATGACCCTTGTGGAATGGATCCAGACACAGGCGCTTCGCCAATAGCATCAGCAGCTCAATGTGCTCTGACTGGACTGTCTGCAAGTCTTTATGGTACAGATCTAAAATCACCAGCAGATCAATACAACATTAGAGGCGGAGGTAATCCAACTGTATTGCCAGAAGAATCAGAGTCATTTACTGCTGGCATAATACTTACACCAGATCGATTCCCAGGGTTGGCTTTGACAATCGATTATTTTGATATCACTGTTGAAGACGGTATTGGTAATGTCAGTGCAAAGACTGCTTTGGACAAATGTATCGAAACTGGAGCAGCAGGATTTTGTAATCTAATCAATCGACATCCTACTAATGGAACTCTATGGTTAAGTGGTGGTTATATCAGTACTCAGCTAACTAATATTAGTGAAGAATCCACAAGAGGTGTTGATATCATCTTTGATTACACAATGGACACCAGATTTGGTTCGCTCGCATTAGAAGGGGTCAGTACTTTCTTGGACAGCTATGAAATAATAGAGCTTCCTGGAGAAAGTGCTATTACCTGTGCAGGCAATTGGGGTGGATCATGTGGTAAGAATCCAATGCCTGACTTTATGGGTACTTATACCGCAACCCTATCCACTAACCACAATACAGATATTGTTCTTGGTCTTCGTCATTTAGGAGAAACCGATGATCTAAATGCTAATGACATTGATTTTGACTCCTTTACGTATTTTGATTTAACTGCGAATTATTATGGTATTGAAAATACGAAATTAACTGTGGGTATTAGTAATCTGATGGATAAAGAACCAGGATATACTTCTGATGCAGGAACAGCGCCAGGAAATGGTAATACATTCCCTGCCTATTTTGATGCCTTCGGAAGATATATTTTCTTAAACCTTACCTATGGTATTAACTAATCAACGTAAGAAGCTGAAGTAAGCAAAAAGGGCGGTTAATAGCCGCCCTTTTTTTATTAGGTAAGCTTGATTCAAATTACAGTAAGCACAACCTACAAATTTAAATTGGTTAAAACTCTGAAATAAATAAGGGTAAGTGATTCCCACTGTTGTATATTTACAACATTTAGTATCAATTTTTTACTTGGTTATGTTAGTAAATATCCACGTCTTGGATACAATTCATCCATTAGTATTGTATGAAGTAACTTAATGTTACCCAGTGCGATTACTTGTCCTTAAAATTAGGGGAAAATATAATGAAAATAACAACTTTGAAAAGCTTGTTTGCTGGGTCAATCCTGACCTTGTCAATAATGGCTTTAGCTCTTGTTAGCTCACCAGTCTCTATGGCTCAGGATGATCAACAAGAAGCCGGCGAAGTTGAGGAAATTACAGTTACGGGTTCTAGAATCAAAAGAGATTCTATTAACTCTTCAGCTGTAGTTACCACAATAACTGCCGAAGATATAGAAGAGAGCCAAGCTTTAATTCTTGCTGATGCTCTTAGAATGTCAACATACAACACTTTTGGTTCATTTGGACCGACTGCAGGTAGCAGCGCTATGTCTAACGCTACTATAAGTGTTAGAGGACTTGGATCAAGTCGAACTCTAGTGCTTATGGATGGTAGAAGAATGCCTGGATCACCTCACCTTGGTGGTGCCGGTGCAGTCAATATCAATATGATTCCAACCGTTGCCGTTGAAAGAGTGGAAATTCTTGCAGATGGTGCATCATCCGTTTACGGTTCTGATGCGATTGCAGGGGTTATAAATGTAATTACCAAAAAGAATTTCGATGGATTACAACTCCAATATCGAAGAGGTGAACGCGATAGAGACGATGGTGCTGAAAATTCAGTATCAATGATCTATGGCTCAACTAACGATAAAGGTTATATCACTCTAATGGTAGAACATGACATTAGAGACGAAATCTACTTGAAAGACAGATGGTACACTGCAGCAAGAGCTTCAGACCAAAACGGGGACGGGGTCATTGACCTATATAACGAAACCTATGGTCTAAGCTGGTATTCTCAAAATATTGCTGACCCAGTAACAGGAAACATTCATGCAGCACCAACGTGTCAGGGGAACATTGATGGTTCAACTACTCCTTGGTGGGGTGGTGACTTTGGCGGGGCCGCTTTTGGTCAAGGCGCTACAGTTATTCCTTCTTATGCTGGCGCAGGTCCAACAGGGATTTGCGGATACGCATGGGCTGATATCATGGTCCAGGACGCTGGGTTGTTCAGAGATACTGTAACCAGTAATCTGCAACATCAAATTACTGATAAAGTAAGCATCTATAACAGAACTAGTTTTGTTAGAAACGAATCAGTTGGGCGTTTTGCGCCTCCTGCTGCTCGTTACCCTGGAATCCTAGCTGATGATCCAGCTAACCCATATGACGAAAAAGTCACTGGTTACTGGAGATGGACTGGAATTGGTAATCGAGGTATGCACTATGTTGACCAAGCTACTGACGTAGCAACAGAGTTAGAAATTGAGATTTCTGACAATATTGATTTAACTATTGGTCATCAAGTCAACAAGTTTTATGGAACAGACATTGGTCGATACTATCTTGACTATGCAGGTTTGGATTCAAACCTCTATAACGAGGTACCGTTTGGTTCTGAGGCAGGTCTTTATGCCATGTCCGCGACTACTGTTGTTGAATACGACAACCATTATGAAAAAATGGATGCTGTGGTTCAATTCAGTAATGTCATGGAACTACCAGGTGGATCTGTAGATGTATTACTTGGTTATGAATCCTTTGATAACATATACTCTGCTATGTACGACAAACACTCAGAAGGTGGATTTGTTGGTGGATCAGCAGGTAACTCTGGAAGGGGTGTGCGTTCAGTTGATTCATATTTTGGTGAAGCGGTGTTCCCTGTCATGGACGGATTGGAATTAAATGCTTCATTCAGAAGTGATGATTACAGTGATGTTGGCTCTAGTGAATCTTTCAAATTTGGTCTTCTTTGGGATGTTGCCACAGGCACAACTCTGAAAATGAACTATGGTGAAGGATTTAGAGCGCCAGGTATGGATACTCTATATGGAGTAACAACATTCAGTGCTAACACAGCCAAAGATTACAAGGCTTGTGCAGCTGCTGGAACCTCAACTGTTGATTGTGCTTCTAAGCAAATATCAACATTGATTGTTGCTAATGCTAATCTAGGTGCTGAAGAGTCTGAAGGTATAACCATGAGTTTATCTCATGACTTTGGTAGCTGGAACAGTGCTCTTGAAGGCTTTAATGCTCGATTGGATTACTATGACATTGAGATTTCAGGCGCTATTGTAAGTGCCGGTACTCAAAGTGTTATGTGGACTGACTTTATTGGCGGTTCTTTGTTGACCAATCAAGTAGAATTCTTCGACGCTGCCGGTGTTGCCGGTGACGGATCAGCTGCTGGAGCTCCAGTGGGTAGTGGTAGTGTTGGTGACGCATGTCCATCCAATGCCACTTATTACAAGAGACTTGGTATTTCGCCTTCAATTTACACAATCAGAAGTTGTGGTAGCGGTAGGATCGACTATGTCGGTGCTAGTTATGCTAACGCAGGTTCAGTTGCAGTTAGAGGTTATGATATCTTCTTGAGTTACACCAGAGACATTGGACCTGGTGCAATGGATATTTCATTGGATTATTCAAACATGACTGATTTTGACACTGATGCTTACACTGGTAGTGCTTCACAAGTTAATAACATTGGCTTTGATGGTACACCTGAGAATAGGTACAACCTAAGTGTTGGCTATAAATGGGGTGACTTTGGCGTGGTTTTAACTAATAGACACATTGGAGATTACCGACAAGCTTCTGAAGCAGAAGAAATAGGTGGTGAATTAACCGGTGGACTAGTTAAAGCTGGTAATACTCAAGATGAGTATGATACCTATGATATCCAAGCATATTACAATGCTGGTAAATGGGGTAAAATCTCATTGGGTATTCAAAATATGTCAGATGAAGACCCATTAACTGATAATGGCGGTCAAAACTATGACGCCTATACAGGTCTATATGACAACAGAGGAAAAATTACCTACTTAAAATGGAAATTAGACCTCTAAGAGAATTTAATTCTCAAAGAAAAGGGCGATATTTTATCGCCCTTTTTTTATGCTTGTCTCATATAATGATAGTATGAAATATCAGTTTCTAATCAGTTGTTTATTAGTAACATCATTACTTTTCTCTTCAGTCACTTTAAGTCAACCTAATCAAGAATTAATTTCTATAAGCGACTTAGAAAACTTTGATCAGAGAAACATAGCGATCAAAAAATCTAATGATCAAATCATTAATATTAATGTTCTTATAGCTGACACCAATAAAAAAACAAAACAAGGCCTCATGTATATAGAGTCCCTACCAGATAATATTGGAATGCTCTTTATCTTCAAACCAGTTAGAACAGTTTCAATGTGGATGAAAAATACACCTCAGAGTTTGGATATATTGTTTATACAATCAGACGGAAAAATCATAAACATAGTAAAGAATACAGACCCTTATAGTTTAAAAAGCATTGCTTCCAAAGGTAGAGTAAAGTGGGTCTTAGAAGTAAAAGCTGGGTTCACAGACAAACAATCTGTTGAAGTTGGTGATCAACTCGTATTATAAGTTTTATATAGCTCCCCGTCTCAATATAGTCCACCATCTGGCTATATTGATTAGACTCATTAGAGACCCCGCTACATAAGTCAAAGCAGCTGCAGTTAGAATTTGTCTAGCATGCACATCATCGCCCTCTTTTAATATCTCGCCCTTTTCTAAGATAGGCAATGCTCTACTAAAACTTGCATTCCATTCTGTTGGTAAGGTTACCAAATGTATGACGGTACTCATTCCAAGCGTTAGGAAACCTCCGATCAACATAACAAAACCTGGGCCAGGGGTTCTAGTTATTAAAGTTACCAAGGGTGCAGCCATTAATATGAAAGCACCGAATCTTTGAGCAGGTGCCATGACTTTAACCAACAATGTTCTTAGTCTAAAGGGCATATATCTTGTGGAATGTTGATGAGCATGACCCACTTCATGAGCGGCTACAACAACTGCAGTGAGTGATTTAGATTCCATTTTATCTGGTGTTAATCGAACTGTTTTTGACAGAGGATCATAATGGTCACCTAAATCAGTGGATTCAACTGCAACTTCATTTAAATTTAGAGCTTCTAAGAGCTTTTTTGTAAACTCTTCACCCGTAAATGGATAGCGATCTGATGGCATCTCATATTTTTTCATGGTTCTTCGTACCCACAAAGAAGGGCCAAGTATTATAGACAGAATAATGAGTAGACCAATAAGATAGTTCATCGAACGCTTATTTAACTCGTTTAACTTTTACTCTTGAATTATAGCCTTCAACAGAAAGAATATATCCTCCAAACCTACCCGCTTCTATTTTCACTTTTGGATTATTCATAGAGACTTTGAGAAAACCATTACCTGATTGTTTCCATATTTGACCATTCTCTAGTCTAAATTGAGTGTCGCCAGTCCAACCGTTAAATTCTCCACTAATTCTTGAATTAATTTCATTTGAGTCATCTGTAGAAACTTTTCCAAAGTTGTCCGAGGACTCACTAACATTATCAGACTTACTTGCAACTGAAGCATCAGTGCTTGTTTCTTCAGTTGTGGTCTTTTGTTCCTCTTTTATGGCTACTTTATCTCTGGAACGTCTCTGGAATATATTTTTTCGTTTAGGTTGACTTGAAGCCTGTGCTGATCTTACTTCTGGCTTCTTTGCTAATCTGTCATAACATTGTAAGCGAATTAGAGAGACCGTAATTTCAGAACATTTTTTTAATTCTTCATCCAATGTTTGTGCACCAACGACATCTGGCTTAATAAATACGAAACAGTATATTGCGATAGATATAAGAAATTTGTTTTGTTTGTTCATCTATTTAATTTGAATTTTTTTTCAATCATACAGTGACTTAAAAGCAGTGCAATCAAAAAGTGAAGAACTTTTTATTAACTGGTAAAACATTGAATTCTGTTGTATCCATACAACATTAGTAACTAATTTTGAATGAAATCATTTATTTGCAAGCTTTTGCAGGTTCTGACTCTTTGTAATTTTAACTTGCACAATAGTCTTAGATACCTGAGAATAAGTATCAATAAGAGGTAAACCATTGAGAATCAACAATATAGGTTGTGGTGGTTTATTATCTACACGTGTTTTTACTGAATTAGGAGAAAAGATTAATGAAAATTAACCTATTGGAAAAAGTAACAGGATTCATTGTTACTTTAAGTGTCACTGCCTTAATTATTACAATGCCTGCAATGTCTCAAGATGACGATGAGGACGCAGCTGAATTAGGTGCAATTGAAATCACAGGATCACGTCTAAAGCAGACAGATATTGAAACTGCTCGACCCGTGACAGTAATTACCCGTGAACAAATTGAGCTGTCTGGTTTTGAAACTGTTGCACAAGTGCTACAGAATACGCCATATAACTCATTTGGCTCCTTTAGAGAAACTTCTGGCTATGCCAACGGACAAGCAGTTGTTAATGAAATTTCATTAAGAGGACTGGGATCTCAAAGAACCTTACTCTTACTTGATGGTAGAAGAGTTTCAGGAACTGGAGGCTCAGGTGGTGCTGCGGCAAACCTAAACCAAATACCGCTTGCCATTGTTGAACGAATCGACATTCTAAGAGACGGTGCATCAGCAATTTACGGCTCGGATGCGATTGGCGGTGTGGTTAACATTATTACCCGTAAAGATTTCGATGGTATGGAGTTTTCATTAACTTCAGGTAAACCATCAACGCCAGGAGCTGAATACACAGCAGCAACGATCACAGGAGGAGCATCTAATTCTAAAGGTAACGTCTTTTTTACCATACAACACTACGATCAAAGACCAATGTATTGGAACCAAACGGAATGGGATCATGCCTATGACTATGAGTCCTATTCTTCCTTTGGGTTCCCGGGTACTTTTTATTCGCCTTATTTTGGATATGTAGCAGACTCGAGATGTCCTGATGCACCAGTAGGTGGTGTTGGTCTTTATGGCCAAGTATCGGATGACGGCACAAACTCAGATCCGGATTATCCTAATTCTTACAAATGGTATCCATATGCAGGTGCAGGATATGGGGCAGTATACGATGCAATGACACGCTGTGGTTATGACTATGCCCAGGATATTATTGCGGTTCCAAGAGGCAAACGAAATGGATTACTCTTAAAATCATCCTACGATATTTCACCTGATGTCACTATGAACACTGTTTTAATGATTTCACAAAACGACGCAGATTCTCGATATGCGGGTACACCAATAACAGGTCCTTATCCAACTATGGCAGCTGACAATCCGAACCATCCTTTAATTGGTATGGGTTATGATTGTACAGCCATGGATTGTTTGACAGCGACGATTTTCTTGCGTTCTGTGCCCAATGGCACCAGAGATAATAATGTCGTCTCAAACATGCAAGACTTAAGAGTTGGGTTTGAGGGTATCTTTGACGTCTTAGGTGGCGCCAATTGGGAATTTAATACTCAAGTCATGAACAATGACATTGATAATATGACCATTAATCTGGTCAATAAGCCATTACTTCAACAATCAATTAATAATGGTGACTTAGATATCTTTGGTGTACATGGAACCACTTTAGATCAATTAGCTCCAGTAATGCAGCAATTTAATCATACTAAGACTTATGCGGCTGATCTGAAGACTATGCAAGCAGACTTTATTATGAGTTTTGATATTGGAGAGTTGGCTGGTGGAGCAATTGGAATGGTTCTAGGTACTGAATATAATCATCTGAATTTTTCTCAAATTAATGACCCGGCTTCTAAAGCACAATTGATTGCAGGTACAGCAGGTGGAGATAATGTGGAAGCTGCTCGCAGCAGAAAATCAATCTTTTTTGAGCTAGGACTGCCGTTCACAGAAAAGCTTGAGTTAAGCTTAGCAGGTCGTAACGACAGCTACAGCAGTAAAGGTATCGGTAATAATTTCTCACCGCAAATCACATTTGCTTACCGACCTGTTGATTGGATTATGCTCAGAGGTACTTATGGTGAGGGTTTCCGTGTAGCTGCGATGACCCAATTGTATGGCGAGCGCTCAGAAAGCTATCCGTCTGGTATTGATGTGACAAGGTGTGAAACTACTGGTAGTGGTTGTGGCTCAGAACAGTATAGAACGCTTTACGGGGGTAACCCTGATTTGATGCCTGAGTTATCTGATCACTGGACCTACGGTATTGTTCTCGCACCACTGCCTTCATTAACAATGCAGTTAGGTTTTTGGCACACCGATTTTACAGATCTGATTTCAACCTCAAGTATCCAGCGTGAATTTAATGCAGAATACGCTGGGGAAACCAATTATGTTACTCGTTGTCCAGCCGGTGGTCGTCCAGGATGTCCTCCAGGTGAGGTTGATTATATCTCACTGCAAGTCAATAACTTTGCAGGAGTTGAGTCAGAGGGTATTGATTTCAATATTACCTATGTTTTAGACTCAGAAAAATTTGGTCGATTCGACTTTGGTTTAGAAGCAGCAAAATACACTAAATACATTGTAAAAGCTTATCCAGAAAGTTCTGAAGATGAGTATCAAGGAGAATTGGGGTTACCTAGTCTGAGATTGAACCCTCATATCTATTGGGGCAAAGGCGACTGGGGTGCAGCACTCACAGGTTACTATATAGATGGCCAAAATGAAGATATTGGTTCAACAAATTATAGAATAGGTAGCCACATTGAATTGGGTCTGCAGGTATCCTATCAACTCCCTTGGGATGCTTCGATCGTAGTTGGTGCCTCTAACCTATTGGATGAAGATCCTGAGGTTAATGGCGATGTATACGGTTGGTATCCTTTTGATAATACTCTGTATGATGTAAGAGGTAGAATGACCTACATCAGATACAATCAACGTCTATAATCAGTTATTTAGCTGAATCAAAGAACAGAGCGGGTGAAAGCCCGCTCTTTTTTTATTTCAAGAGCTAATTTTTTTGCCTTATTAATTTGCTTGATGCTCATTCTCTGCTTCAAGTCCAGTAACATCTTCTTGGCATAACCTATGGTCATGGTTTCACTCATTTGATCTAATCGTGATAGATATTTACATTGAGGCATGGTCTGATCAAGGTTTTCTCGTTCATCTTTATAGTGTTTTTCGATAGCTTGCAATCTTTGTTTGTCTATCTTTTCAGCTGCTATCAATAACCATGCATAGGCTTTTACCATATTCTTCTTTACCCCTTTAGCATCACGGTAGGATAAACCGAGACCCACTTGTGATCTTGTGTGACCTTCCAGTGCTGCTTGCTGATAGTATTGAAATGCCTTTTCATAGTCTTTTCGAACGCCGGTTCCATAACGGTAGAGTCTTGCTAACCCATTAAGACCGTCGAGGTTGTCTTCTGCAGCTGCCTTCTCATACCAAACTTTGGCTTTTTTAGCATTCATCGGCACCACTTGACCGTTCATATACATCTCAGCGATGGCAAATTGAGCCTTGCTGTAACCTTGCTCTGCTGCTTGTTGGACCCAGTAGAAGGATTGTTTATAGTTCTTTCTAAAATCTCCATGGGTAATCCCTGAGAGTAGCATGCCTAAAGCAGTCTGGGCTTTTGGGTCACCTTGTTCTGCATCTATCCTACAAACTTCAAGCGCATTAAGACATTGGTTGTTTGCTATTAAAGTAAGGCAAGATGAGTCGACCTCATTTGCATAAGACTGCATGTGACTACAAATGAGAAATAAAAATACAATGACCTTGAAATAAACCATCTGCAAATACTATAGAATTTTATTTGTCTTAACTAGATCTTTAGTGTTTTTTTAGATAAGGTTCTTATCCTAGAGATTCAAAAGGATACAGATCTATGAGACACATAATAGCCATATTGATGCTTGTTTTAAGCCCTGCTTCGTTTGCAGTTGACAGATACCCTGTGGAGCATTTCTTTAAAGACTCGGCTATGTCACAGCCCGCATTATCTCCTGATGGACAATATTTAGCCGCATTAACTCCACTCAATGTTAATAGGGAAACAGTGTCTCGGTGCAAGAACAAGACAACAAAAAGAAAAAGCAGATCTGGGACCGTGGATTTTTGTGATGTCAGCAGAAGAAACATTGTTGTCTTTAAATTAAGTGATCCTAATCCAGATTGTCAGAATGGAATTATTGCCAAATGTGAAAGAATCAGGGTCACCCAATTAAGAAGTCAGAATGTTACAGGATTTACGTGGGTGAATAACGATAGAATCATGTTTCAAACAGGTGGAGATCAGCTCAATGGTGTCACTGGTGCAATTGATTCAATTGGAATCTATGCTGTCAACAAAGACAGTACCCAGGCAAAGCAATTGGTTAAACCTAGTGATGCCGTAACAAATACAAAAGTGATTCAAACCATACCTCTCAGTTTATTGCCTTTTGACCCTGAACATATCTTGGTCACGCGTAATGATCGGAAAAGATACCAATTCGATGTTTATCGAATGAATATTTATACCGGTAAATTTAAGCGTCTAATAGCACCTCCAGGTCCAGTGGTCGGTTGGGCAGCAGATAATGATGGGGTTATAAGATTAGCAGCAATGCAGGATGAAAATTCCCTTAATTACGAAACACAAATTATGTATCGAGATGATGACGATTCTGAATGGCAAGAAATTGACCGTTTTGAAGGCTTACAAAATGGTTGGGGTGTTACTGGTTTTACCGAAGATAATAGCAAAATGTATGTTACTACTAATCTTGGACAGGACACTTACTCACTCGGCATATTTGACCCTGAAACGGGCACCATAGAAGACCTATTTGAGAATGAGGGAACTGATGTTACTAATATTGGTTTCACGCCTACTGGGGAAGCGATTACAGTTCTCTACAATGATATAAACACTAAACCACAAAGACATTACCTCAATGAGAAGTGGAGAGATATTATTGAGGGTTTAAAAGCAGCGTTTGATGTTGATTATGTGGGCATTGTATCCATGAGTGAATACGCAGAAAAAATGATCCTCAGTATTAATAGCGACACCATCCCAGGTGATTATTATTTATACGATACGATAAAAAATACTGTCACCTATCTAGGCTCTTCCAAACCTTGGATTGATCCAAAGACAATGTCGCCAATGACACCGATTAGTTTTGAAGCCAGAGACG
>CAUZCF010000006.1:0-22467 GCA_963578425.1 Gammaproteobacteria bacterium
CTGAGGAGCCTGAGGCTGAAACCGAAGCTGAACCTGAAGCAGTCGAAGAAGAAACTCCTGCTGAGGAGCCTGAGGCTGAAACCGAAGCTGAACCTGAAGCAGTCGAAGAAGAAACTCCTGCTGAGGAGCCTGAGGCTGAAACCGAAGCTGAACCTGAAGCAGTCGAAGAAGAAACTCCTGCTGAGGATTCAAAGAAAAATAAGGATGAGCCCGCTTAAACAAGCACAGATCCAGCCTAAACTAAAACATGATTTCTTAGTTTTGTCATGACAAGTGGTAAAAAGATTCTTGTTGGTAAAATTTCAAATCCTCATGGCATCAAAGGATGGGTAAAGGTTATTTCTTTCACTGATCCAATAGAGAATATTCTCTCTTATAAAAAATGGACAATTTCTGATAACCAAACAGAAAAGACTTATTGTCTGGAAGACTCTAGAATTCAAGGAAATAAAATTGTTATAAAATTAGAAGGTGTCAATAATAGAGATGATGCTGATTTGCTAAAAAACTTACAAATAGAAGTTAATAGATCAGATTTACCAAAACTTGATGAAAATTCTTATTATTGGGAGGATCTAGTAGATTTTAATGTAATTGATATTAATGGTATGCACGTGGGTAAAGTCGATTCTCTTTTTAGAACAGGGTCAAATGACGTTCTAGTTATAATTAATAAAACTAAACAAAGACTATTAGTACCTTTTATTATGGTAGAGGTTATAAAGTATGTTGATTTAGATAAAGAGCTTATATCAATTGATTGGGCAGAACTATGAGTGAGAAATGAAATTCAATGTAATAACAATCTTTCCAGATCAATTACTGCAAACACTTGAGTTTGGAGTTATTGGGAGAGCTATAGAAAATAAAATCATTGAGTTAAATTTTATTGATCCAAGAGAATTCTCTGATAATGACTACGGGTCCATAGATGATAAGGCCTATGGAGGAGGGCCTGGAATGGTTATGCAAGTGGAACCAATATTATCCTCTATTGAGAAGGTAAAAAAAGAGAGTAAAAATAATATCCAAACAGTTTTTCTTTCTCCCCAAGGAGAACAGTACACACAACAGCATGCTGAACTATTTATGAAACAAAGCGAAATCATAATAGTGTCAGGTCGCTATGAAGGATTTGATGAAAGGGTCATAGGTCTTACAAAAAATTCAGTTGAGATATCCATAGGAGATTATGTTTTATCTGGTGGTGAAATAGCAGCTTCAGTAATTATTGATTCGATAACCAGATTAATACCTGGTGTTTTAGGTGATGAGCAATCTGCAGTGCAAGACTCATTTACTTCAGGACTCTTAGATCATCCACATTACACAAGACCTGAAATTATTAGGGATAAAGAAGTACCTAATGTTCTTCTCAGTGGAAATCATGAAGCCATAAAACGCTGGCGACTTAAACAATCCATTGTGACAACTTTTAAGAAGCGACCAGATTTATTAAAGCAACGAAAGTTAAGTAAAGATGAGCAAAAGCTACTTGATGAATATTTAGAAGAATTAGAGGAATAACAATTAACATCTAGTTCGGATTAATATACAATTCAGCCCTTGATTTAAAGGAATCAGTCGAAATGAACATTATTGAGCAAATTGAGAAAGAACAACTAAGAGATGACATCCCAGAATTCAGTCCTGGCGACACTGTTGCTGTTCAGGTCAGAATAAAAGAAGGGACTAGAGAGCGACTTCAAATTTTTGAAGGCGTTGTTATAGCTAAAAAGAATAGAGGATTAAATTCATCTTTTACAGTACGAAAAATTTCTAATGGTGAAGGGGTTGAAAGAGTCTTTCAAACTCACAGTAAGTTAATGACTGAAATCAAAGTTAAACGAAAGGGTGATGTCAGACGTGCAAAACTATATTACCTTAGAGAAAGAAGTGGTAAATCTGCACGAATCAAAGAAAAAGTCTAAAGAATATATATAGACAGTGATATATAAACAAGTAACAACTCTTTTTTCTTTATTATCTATATTCTTGGTGTCAAATATCTCAGCATTTGAGATGCCTGAGATTGATCTTCCTGATGGTTTCCAAATTAATGTGTTTACTGATGAAGTTCCTAATGCACGATCGATGACACTCGGTGATGAAATGATTTTTGTTTCAACTCGATCCGAAGGAAAAATATACGCAATAACTAATTATCAAGACAACCCCAAAGTCATTGTACTGGCCTCAGGACTGTATATGCCTAATGGGATAGCATTTCATGAAAATAACTTATATGTAGCTGAAATACACCGTGTGTTGAAGTTTGAGAATATCGAAGAGTCATTAAATGCTTTAATTCAAACTAATGATTTCAATACAAACGCACTAAGTTACTCAGTTATTAGTAGTTACCCTAAAGATAGGCATCATGGTTGGAGATACATTGTTGTCGGCCCTGATAAAAAATTATACGTACCAATCGGTGCACCTTGTAATGTTTGTGATGAACCTGATTACGGCGTTATTACGAAAATTAATCTTGATGGATCAGTAAAAGAGACTATTGCCACAGGCATTAGAAACACTGTAGGCATGACTTTTCATCCTCAAACAAATGAACTTTGGTTTACCGATAATGGCAGAGATATGTTAGGCGACGATTTACCACCTGGTGAACTCAATAAAGTTTCTTTTAAAGGAGAACATTTCGGCTTTCCTTTTTGCCATGGTTCTAACATAGCAGATCCACAATACGGGTCTTTAGGAAGTTGTAATGACATAACAGCTCCTGTGCAAGAGCTCGATGCACATGTTGCACCACTTGGATTAAAATTTTATACAGGAACTATGTTCCCAAAAGATTATCATAACCAAATATTTATACCTGAACACGGCTCATGGAATCGATCTGAAAAGAGCGGTTACCGGATCACTTTAGTGAAATTAGATCAGGATCAGGCAATCTCTTATGAGACTTTTGCATCAGGTTGGCTTAAAGATGAACAATCTCTGGGGAGACCAACTGACTTATTAATTTTACCTGACGGATCAATGCTCTTAAGCGATGATGAAAACGGTGTAATTTATAAAATTACCTATAATCAAGATAACTAGGAGTAATGATGAAGATAAAATCAATAATGAGTAAATTTGGACAATTCTTAGATGCTACAGGATTGTTTGCAAAACGCTTAGTGGTTTTCATAATCCTTCTAATCTTTATAGGTGCTTTATTTTCATCTGGTTCGGGAGACCAACAAAATGAAATACTTGATGGCTCAATTCTAAGTCTTGACCTTCAAGGGTATTTAGTCGAAGAAAAAACACAATCTGAGTTCGAAGCAGCTATTGCTGAATTTACTGGAGAATTAACTAACGAAACACTTGTTTCTGATGTTGTCAATGCCATTGAGATGGCAAAAAATGATGAATCAATATCATATCTCCTTTTGGAAATGGATGATTTTCTTGGTGGAAGTCCAACTAAGCTTCAAAATATTGCTGATGCTATTAGAGATTTCAAAGAATCAGAAAAAAAAGTTATTGCCTATAGTGGCTATGGCTATAGTACGCCCCAGTATTATTTAGCCTCAATCGCGGATGAGGTTCATATGCATGATTATGCAGCCATTGTAATCACTGGGTATCGATCTTATCGAACATACTATAAATCCTTCTTTGATAAATTTTATATTGATTCAAATGTTTTTAAAGTAGGGGAGTTTAAGGCCTTCGTTGAACCATATTTCAGAGACAATATGTCAGATGAAGCTAAAAATAATATCATCGAATGGATTTCTGTTTTGTGGTCTAGTTATTTAGAAGAAGTTGCTTCTGCTAGAGAGATTGAAATTGAAACCCTAGAAAAATATATACAATCCTTAGACGAGGTAGCAGATGAATCTAACGGTGATTTAGCGGTTGCATCTTTAGATATGGGTCTAATAGATAAGCTGAGCAATAAACGTGAATTTAGAGATTATCTATACTCATTGGCTCCAGGTGAAGAAGACAATGAAATTAATATTGTCGGTAGAAATGATTATCTGAATATCTCTCAAATAGAATCTGATTATCAGATCGAAGAAGATAATGTGGGATTAATCATTGCAACGGGAAGTATTGTTGATGGATCAGCAGGACCTGGAACAATTGCAGGGGATGATTTTATAAAACTCATAAGAGATGCATATGAGGATGAATCAATTAAAGCTTTAGTTTTAAGAGTTGATAGTGGCGGCGGAAGTGCTTACGCCTCTGAAGTTATTGCTGATGAGCTAGAGAAATTTAAATCATCTGGACGTCCTATCGTTGCCTCTATGGGCGGTGTTGCAGCCTCAGGAGGATACTATATCTCTGCTCCAGCTAACCAGATCTTTGCAGAACCTCATACCATTACAGGGTCAATAGGAGTTGGTGGTTTTATCCCTACTTTTGAAAGAGCTCTAGACCAAATCGGTATCCATGAGGACGGCTATTCAACAGTCGACCTTAACACAACACTGTTAAAAACATTGACTGAGAAAGACAAAAAAATAATACAAAGTGGAACTGATCTAATCTATAAGAAATTCATAACTAAAGTAGGTGAAAACAGAAACATGACTATTGATGACGTAGATAAAATTGCCAGAGGTAAAGTATGGATTGGTCAGAAAGCTTTGGAAATAGGTTTAGTGGATCAATTAGGCACACTTGCTGAAGCTATTGATAAAGCAGCAGAATTGGCTGAACTAGAAAAAGACACATTTGGGGTTAAGACCATTGACCGAGAAAGCCAATTTGAGAAAATATTTGGGATCCCTGTAGCTAAAACTGTTATTAGAATAATGAAGATCATGGGTATAAATTTAAACAATTCTAATCTAAAAGTGCTTAATAATTTTAGTAATAGCATGGACGAACTTAATTCATATAATGATCCAAGAGGTATTTATATGAATTGCTTTTGTGAGTTGAAATAAATTAGATAAGACCAGCTTCGAGTCTAGCTGCTTCTGACATCATTTCCATACTCCAAGGTGGGTCTAACACTAGCTCGACATTAACCGTATGTATTTTAGGTAACAGTGCAATTCTTTCTTTGATATCCTCAACTAAAACATCAGCCATACCACAGCCGGGTGCTGTTAGTGTCATATCGACTGACACACAATAGTCATCTTTATCATCTTTTTTAATATCACAGTTATAAATTAAACCAAGGTCAACGACATTAATGGGGATTTCTGGATCATAGACTGTTTTCATTTGTTCCCAAACTTTATTTTCAAAGTCACTATCAGATATATTTTCAGGTATTGAAGGAAGCGGTTCTGGTTCTTTACCAATCGCATCACCATTGGTTCCACTAATTCTAAACATTCCTTCAGAGGTATATACCGTATAAGATCCTCCCATTGCTTGCATTAATTGCACTTCTGTTCCTTTTTTTAGAGTTTGTTTTTCACCATATGGTACCGATATAACATCACAATCCCTTGACAGAGACATCACTTCTTCATTGTCCATATAATTAGTCATATTTTAGGTCTTCTATTAAGTCTTTGGCTGTTTTCCAAGGTAGAAGGGCACAATTGATTCTAGAGGGATAATTTACGATTTGATTAAGACAGGACATATCATCTGGAAACACATCTAAATTTATATTGCCATTTTTAATGCCACTCATAATATCGTCTATTATATTACTACTCATCTCAAGTGATGATTCATTAATGGTTATTGTCATCAATGAAGCTGAAGCTTTACATATGACGCAGCCAACACTTTCAAACATGAAATATAGATTTGATTTATTTTTAGATGAATAAAGAGAAATCTTATCTCCGCATAAATGATTGAAACCCTCTTTAGAAATAAAACCTGTTTGTGGTTTTCCAAAATTATGAGGACGATGACCGTGTTCTAATATTGTTGTTTGATAAAGGGTTTCCATAATTAACTCAACATATTAATTGCCATATCAAGAGCTTCAATCATCACATCAACTTCATCTTTAGTGTTATAAAAGCTAAATGACGCTCTAATGGTTCCTGATATTTTATAGTGATCCATTAAAGGCATTGTACAGTGGTGCCCGGTTCTTACAGCAACAGCTTTTTGGTTAAGTATTGTCCCAATGTCATGTGGATGTAAGTTTTTAATTATGAATGAAATAATTGCTGACTTATTGTTTGCTGTTCCAATAATTTCAATATTTGGTATAAGTAATAGTTGATTGAGAGCATAGTCATGAAGTGCCATCTCATGATTCACTGCCATATCAAAATTAATGTTACCCAAATAATCAATAGCACTCCTGAGTCCTACAGCACCAGCTATATTTGGGGTTCCGGCTTCAAATTTATGAGGTAATTCGTTGTAGGTCGTTTCCTCAAATGTAACTTTAAGAATCATTTCACCACCATACTGATAAGGAGTAAGGTTGTTTAAACATTCTTCTTTGCCATAAAGAACACCAATTCCTGTTGGGCCATATAATTTATGACCAGAAAACACATAAAAATCACAATCAAGTGACTGAACATCAATGTCTATATGGGCTGCAGCTTGTGCGCCATCAACTAACGTGTAAGCATCAACTGACTTAGCCATTGCTATTACTTTTTTTATTGGGTTAATAGTTCCTAAAGTATTGGAGACATGAACTAGTGATACAAATCGAGTTCTTTTATTAATTAATTGACTCAAAGCATTGAGATCAATTTCACCATTTGCATTAATTGGAATAACTTTTAATTTAGCTTCTGTTCTTATGCAAAGTTCCTGCCAAGGAACTATATTTGAATGGTGTTCCATTGCTGTGATAAGAATTTCATCATCTTTATTGATTTGAGGTGTTATTGAATTAGCAACTAGATTGATGGATTCAGTAGATCCTTTTGTAAGAATGATTTCATAATCGTGAGCAGCATTAATAAATTGTGCTACTGATCGTCTTGATTCTTCATATGCTTCTGTAGCTCTCACACTAAGGCTATGTACACCGCGGTGAACGTTTGAGTGATCTTTTTTATAATAATTGCTTATTGATGTGATAACACTTTTAGGTTTTTGAGTCGAAGCTGCGTTATCAAAATAAATTAATGGTGACCCATTAATCTCTTGATTTAATATAGGGAAGTCACTTCTTATTGTTTCTACATCAAACATTTTATTGAATTCTTTATTCATGACTGGTTATCGATATATTGAAAATTACTCTGTAGAAGTGTTTTTATTTTTATATTAGTTATTTCATTTATTAATTCTTTTATAAATGAACCGATGAGATATTGTTTGGCTTCTATTTCAGGTATACCTCTTGATTGAATGTAAAAGAGTTTTTCTTCATCAATAGATCCAGATGTCGCACTGTGCGAGCATTCAGTGTCATCATTGTAAATCTCTAAAATAGGTTGAGTTGATATTGTTGCATCATCTGAGATTAATAAATTTTTATTCTCCATGGAGGCACTAGTACCTAAAACGTTTTCATTAACTTTTATTTTCCCAAAAAATACACCTTTTGATTGATCATTTAAAACACCTCTAATTTTAATTCTACTTTTGGTCTTATTAGCCTTATGTTCGACTCTTAAATGATTACCTGAATGATGATCATCAGAGGGAGTGAATAGGGCGGAGTAATGAAAATCTGATTTTTTACCGTTTAGCTCTGCAAGAGTATTGGTTGTTGATGTTTTACCGCCAAAATCCCATGAAAAGAAATCAGCCTTACTATTTTCAGCCATTTGAACAGTTTGTGTTGATAGAAAGTGAGTATCTTTTTGTTGTTCAATTAGCTTATAAAATTCTAAATCAGAATCTGCCTCACAAAAGATTGTCATAAGATGGCTAATGACTGATTGAGTTGAAGACTTGACGTGTTCAAAAACTTTTAAGGAACTATTTTCTGCTACATGTATATGGAGCCTAGGTGCAATAATTGAATCATAGTGAGAATGATTGATAATATGGATTTCAGTATCAACTTTCTGATTTTGTAGAGTTTTTATTAATAAAGTATCTGAGAATATTATGGAATTCATAGCAGATAAAAAAGATCTTTGAGGGTTAATGTCTAATTTAAATAAATGTTTAAAAATATCTTTATCATGGGTTTTACTAAATATCGTAATATGATCTGGTAAATCAGATGATGCAAAGTATTGACCATTATGGAAATGAATACAGATTACGTCATTATCAGACTCAATACTTTTATCTGGTAGATCTTTAGGATCAATTCTATTTAATACTTCTCTGTTAAATAGTAATGCCAGTAGAGAGTCAATCTTGGTGTATTCCCATTCACTATCAGTGATGCTAGGAATATTATGTGCCATAAACTGATCCAATGATTTTTGTTTAAAATCCTGGAACCAATCTGGAAATTCTGATGACAATGATGGATTAAGATCCAACTTACTATTATCAAAGAGAGATTTTATTTTTTTTGAATTAACCATTCATAACCTTTCTTTTCTAGTTCATTTGCTAATTCTAGATTTCCTGTTTTTATGATTTTTCCATCAAAGAAAACGTGAACATAGTCTGGAACAAGATAGTTTAGAAGTCGTTCATAGTGAGTAATAATAATAGTTGATGAATCTTCACTTCGTGATGAATTTACTCCTCTTGCTACTACTTTCATTGAATCAATATCTAGTCCTGAGTCTGTTTCATCAAGTATTGATAGTTTTGGATTTAACATAAGCATTTGCATAATTTCATTTCTTTTCTTCTCGCCACCTGAGAATCCTTCGTTGACACCTCGTGAGAGAAAACTTTGATCCAAGCCCAATTGGTCAGCTGTGCTTTTAAGTTGTAATAAGAATTCATTAGCAGGTATGTCCTTCAGATCTAAAAATTTTCTTTGGGCATTAATAGCTGCTTTTAAAAATACAGTATTTGATAATCCTGGAATTTCAATAGGGTATTGAAAGCCTAGAAATAGTCCAAGATTAGATCGCTCATTAACAGACATCGATAACAGGTCTTTATTTAGGAATCTAATTTTGCCGCTTGTAATAAGGTAATCTGGATGTCCAGCGACTGTTTTGGCTAATGTGCTCTTTCCTGATCCATTTGGCCCCATAATTGCATGTGTCTCACCTTTTTTTACTGTGAGGTTTAATCCGTTTAGAATCTGATTACCATCTGTAGACACAGAGAGATCACTGATTTTTAAAATGATTTTATCTTCAATGTTCATTCTTTTGATTGATAGAAATTACTACCCAATCGCTCCCTCTAAATTAACTTGTAGAAGCGCTCTCGCTTCAACAGCAAATTCCATTGGTAATTCTCTAAGTACTTCCTTACAAAAGCCACTAACAATTAGTCCAATAGCATCTTCTTCATCTATCCCTCTTTGTTGACAATAAAACAGCTGCTCATCTGAAATTTTTGAAGTGGTTGCTTCATGTTCTAAAATTGATGTAGAGTTCTTGACATTGATTGACGGGAAGGTATGTGCACCGGACTTATTTCCGATTAATAATGAATCACATTGAGTATAGTTTCGTGAATCTGAAGCACCCTTAGCCATTGATACTAAACCTCTGTAGGTGTTTTGAGATTTTTTTGCTGAGATACCTTTGCTAATAATTTTACTTTTTGTATTTTTACCTAAATGGATCATTTTAGTTCCTGTATCAGCTTGCTGTAGGTTGTTTGTAAGAGCGATTGAATGAAATTCACCTTGGGAATTGTCTCCTCTTAGAATGCAACTTGGGTATTTCCATGTTATGGCAGAGCCTGTTTCAATTTGGGTCCATGAAATTTTAGAATTATTACCTCTGCAATCACCACGTTTAGTAACAAAATTATAAATACCACCCTTACCTTGCTCATCTCCTGGGTACCAGTTTTGAACAGTGGAGTATTTAATTTCAGCATTATTAAGTGTTATTAACTCAACCACAGCTGCATGAAGTTGATTCTCATCTCTCATTGGTGCTGTACAGCCTTCAAGATAGCTTACATAGCTGTCTTCATCAGCAATGATTAATGTTCTTTCAAACTGCCCAGTTTTAGCTTCATTGATTCTAAAATAGGTGGATAACTCCATTGGGCACCTAACACCTTTTGGGATATAAACAAATGTACCATCAGAGAAGACTGCTGCGTTAAGAGCAGCAAAAAAATTATCACGATACGGAACAACTTTGCCTAAATATTTTTTTATCAATTGAGGATGATCTTGAACAGCCTCAGAAAAAGAACAAAAGATTACACCTGCCTCTGCTAGCTTATCTTTAAAAGTGGTTACTACAGAAACACTATCAAAAACAGCGTCAACAGCAACTCCTGCAAGTTGTGCTCTTTCATGTAGAGGAATGCCAAGCTTTTCATATGTTTCTAATAATTTTGGATCAACTTCATCAAGTGATTTTGGAGCATTTGATTGCTTGGGTTGAGAAAAATAAGAGATTGACTGATAGTCAATTGGTTTAATATTTAATTGACTCCAATCTGGAGTTTTTAAGGTTTTCCAATATGCAAATGCTTTTAATCGCCAATTTAATAAAAACTCAGGCTCATTTTTCTTAGATGAAATTACACGAATTACATCCTCATTAATTCCTGGTGGAATTGTTTCAGACTCAATTTCTGTAGTGAATCCAAATTCATAGTTTTTATCTAAAAACTCATTTATTTCTTTATTTTGCTGAGTACTCATTTTGAATAATTAATGATTAGTTGTGTTAATTGGTATGTTTGTGCTCAAAAAATGTTCAATTTTTGTGGGCTTTATTAAATCCATGAGAGTTAAGTCATCAAGTGAGGCAAAGACTTTTTGATTAATTAGTTGCCAAGCATTACCTATTTGACAAAAATCTTGAACAGAACATTTATCTGTATGGCTAGCACATTCAGTGATTGATAAATTACCTTCCAAAGCATTTAAAAGGAGTGCAACACTTATTTTTTTTGTATCACTATGAAGCGAGTAACCACCCAAAACTCCTAGTTTTGAGACCACCAGTCCTTTTCTGTTAAGTTTCTTGAGAAGTTTTTGAACTGTGGGTAGTGCTATGTGAGTAGATAACGAAATTTCTTTCGCCGTAAGATAGCTTTGATGCAGTGCCAGATTAGCAAGAATCAAGACTGCATAATCAGTCATTTTTTTTATTCTAAGCATGTTTCCCTCAACCTTGGAGAATATAGGACTATTTTAGTCCACTTTTAAACTAATGCAATAAAAAAGGTAAGTATTTATATAATGAAAACTATGTGTATTTACCTTTCTTTCGATATAATTGCAAAAAAAGACTAGGAGATAATAATGGATCTAAGTTCGCTGAATTCGATTGCTCAATCAATGGTAGCTCCAAACAAAGGAATATTAGCTGCAGACGAGAGCACACCAACCATAGGGAAAAGGTTTGCAACTATTGACACAGAATCAAATGAGAAGAGTCGTCAGACCTATAGAAATATGTTATTCACATCAGCCAATGTTTCAGATTACATCAGTGGAGTAATCCTATTTGATGAAACCATAAGACAAAGCACAGATAATGGCATTCCATTTGCAGAGTATTTAACTTCATTAGGGATCGTGCCAGGTATTAAAGTTGATAAAGGTGCAAAAAAGCTTCCTATGTGTGAAGGAGAATTAATAACCGAAGGTCTTGATGGATTGAGAGAAAGACTAGCTGAATATTATGAATTAGGTGCACGGTTTGCTAAATGGAGAGCTGTATTAAGTATTGCTGATGATAAACCAAGTAAAACCTGTATAGAGGTAAATGCCCATGCTCTTGCTAGATATTCTGCTTTGTGTCAGGAAGCTAAAATAGTACCCATTGTTGAACCAGAGGTTCTAATGGATGGTGATCACAGCATCAATAAATGCTATGACGTGACTGCAGAAGTCCTTGATCAAGTTTTTACCTCACTGAACGAACAAAGAGTGTCGTTGAATGGAATTATTCTTAAACCTAATATGGTTATTTCAGGAGCTGATGCAAATGATAGAGCCGATATAGTCACTGTTGCTGCTGCCACAGTTAAATGTTTGACCGAACATGTTCCAGAAGAAGTTCCAGGCATTGCCTTCCTATCAGGTGGCCAAACATCAGAAGAAGCTACAGCACATTTAAGCGCTATGAATGAACATGGACCTCACCCATGGCAACTGTCTTTTTCATATGGACGAGCTTTACAAGCTCAACCACTAAAAGCATGGTCAGGCGAAGCTAGTAATATTAACGCTGGACAAAAAGCATTCATCAAACGATCTAGACTCAATAGTTTAGCTAGAACAGGCAACTATAATCCTAAGATGGAAGAGGCTGGTTAAGAACAATTGTTTAAATGAGATTTTTTAAACACATATTATTATTTTTTATTTGCCTCAGCCCAATAAGTTTAATGGCTGATAATAACCTTGAGCCATTTGAAATGATTATCATCTCAATTGATTCAATGAATAAGAATCTAGGCGATAAAGAAAATAAAGAACGATTAAATAATAATAAAGAGGAACTGTATTCCATCATTGATCAAACGTTGTCCCCATACTTTCAAAAAAAATATGCAGGTCGATTGGTTTTAAATCAACATTGGAAAACCACAAATAATGACCAACGACAACGTTTTACAAAAGGCTTGTATCAATCTCTCGTTCGCTCTTATGCATTGACACTTTTAAATTTTGATATCAGTCAGATTAATGTTCTTGATCACTTACCTATTACTAATGAGGTAAAAAAAATCACTGTTAAATCTGAGGTAATGTACAGAGGAGAATTAATTCCGATGAATTTTAGTTTTGGTAAATTCAAGGAAGGGTGGCGTTTCTATGATGTAAAGATTGAAGGAATCTCTTACATAAAGAATTACCGAAACCAATTTAATGCTGAAATCAGTGCTAATGGTATAGATGCTGTTATAGATCGTCTCGAGGCAATGTGAAGCCTAAAAATCATCAAAGTCTATCAAATCATCTTCTAAATCATCATTGATTAAGCCGTCTTCAATCTTATATTTTCGATTCTGAATATAGGAATCTCTAATGTATTGATATGGATCAAATGAGCTATAGAGTTCTTCTTCCAAAACTGACAGGTCTGAACGGTCTTGAACTTTTTCTATAATCTTAAAAGAATATTTAGTTAGAGTATCATCTATATAACTAAGTGGGCTAAAGACATTGTCAACTAGATCACCAAACGCATGTCTAAGTGTATAAGGTCCAAGTATTGGTGACATTAGATAAGGACCTTGATCAAATCCCCAGACCCCTAATGTTTGTCCAAAATCTTCATCTTTTAACATGAATCCCATGTTAGATGCTGGGTCAAAAAGACCACCAAGACCAATTGTGGTGTTAATTGTAAATCTAAGCAGACTCTCTAATGAATCTGATAACTTGCCCTGAAGAATTTGATTTGTGATGGTAATTGGGTAGTTAGCATTATTAAAAAAATTCTGTACCCCAGTTTGAAGGACTTCTGGAAGAATCAAATCATAACTGTCAGCGACAGGCTCTAAGACCACATTATCTAGGTTCTCATTAAAATTATAAAGCGATCGATTGATTTGTTCATAAGGATCATTTTCATCAGGAGCTAAACTTCCTTGGTAGCTGCAACCGCTGGTACCAGATGCAATTAAAATAAAGAAAAGAACTACAGTAGTTGAGCTTTTCATTTGTTAGCTCGTTTCATTTCATGCATATATTCTTCAATTTCATTAAGCCTTGCAATAAATTTTGAGGTTTGTATTTTTGTCAATGAATTTAGTGAAAGTGCTACTTTGAGCTGTTCAGTGGCTTCTTTAAAGTTTCCAAGACTTAAATAATATTCTGCCATATAGGAAAAAGAATCAGCAATATCACCAGCACGATTTGCTGAATTTGCAATGAGTTTAATTTGGGGTGGAGTAGGTGGGATGTTATTAAATAAATCCAACAGAATCTCATGTGACTTTTTAGGACTTCCATAGTTTAATTCTGTTTCAGCATAAGCCAATGTTATTGGAAGATTTCTAGGGGACAAATGAACACGCTCTGAAATATAACTTATACTTTCACTAGTCATGCCTTTAGCAATTAAAAGATTCATATAAGCAATATGGAAGTGCCCAAATTCTGCATATTCTTTGCTTAATTTTTTTAGGATAATTTCAGCTTGATCTAAGTAACCGAGATCAATAGAAGACAAAGCAAATCCGTAAAGTTCTCCAATGGACCTATTACTCATAGGTTTATTTAAATCAAGGTTCTTAGTTTTGTTATTAAAATAGGTAAATGTTTTCTCAGGTGTATTACCAAATAAATATCTTATTCTAGCTCTTGCAAGTTCAAATCCTAATGATTCATCAATTAAATCTACATCTATCTTTCTTGCTTGTTTTTTTGCAGACGAAGCCCGGTTTACAGAAGTAGGATGAGTTCTTAGAAATTCAACAGAGGCTGCATTCCTTGGGTCATCTCCAGTTGATAATTTATTGAAAAAATCTGCCATCGCATAGGGGTCATAACCAGATAGTCCCATTGTTTTTATTCCGATAGCATCTGCTTCAATTTCCATTTCTCTTGTAAAATCAATTTGGCCTTGAGCCATCAAAGAAGGAACAATGGATGCCCCGGCTTCTAAGATTTCACCACTTCCAGTCACAGCACCTAAAAGAATAGCTCCAAGAAGCACTAAACCACCTTGTATAGAGCTAGGAACCTGATCTCCAATTTGTCGTGAAATATGTCGCTGGGTGACATGACTGATTTCATGAGATAATACAGATGCTAGTTGGCTTTCGTTATCAGCATTGATAAATAGTCCATTATGAATTCCGATAAATCCACCTGGTATTGCAAATGCATTAATAGAGTTTTGTGGAACAAGAAAGTAATTAAAATCAAAATCACCACTTTGAACTTTTGATGAGAGTTTTTCTCCAAGGTTTTGAATATATTCTGTTAATAGTGGATCTTCAACGACTTGTTTTTGTGATCTCAACTGTCTGAAATAAGCTCTTCCGATAGCTGGTTCTTCCATTTTTGACATATATATGTCTGATGGATTACCCAAATCAGGTAATTCAATCTCACTCAGTCCTGTCTTACTGATAAGCAAGAATAATATGACAAGTACAGGTTTAAAATATGAATGCATTAATTAAAGTTCATTTAGAGCCTCAAGTACTTTTTCAACATGTCCTTTAACTCTAACTTTTCTCCACTCGTTTACAAGAATACCGTCATGATTAATTAGAAAAGTGCTTCGTTCTATTCCCATGTATTTACGCCCATACATATTTTTTTCTTTAATAACATCAAACAACTTACAGACTTTCTCGTCTTCATCAGAGATTAATTTAAAAGGAAAATTATATTTACATGTAAATTTATCATGAGACGCTACGGAATCTCTAGAAACTCCTATTATGATGGTATTATTTTTCTTAAAATCTTCAAAATAATCCCTGAAATCTTCACCTTCTTTAGTGCAACCAGGGGTGTTGTCTTTAGGATAGAAGTAGATAACAATATTTTGACCTTTATAATCAGAAAATTTAATGATGAGATCGGTTGTAATCTTTCCTTTAAAATCAGGAATAGCTTTACCAAGACTTACTTTTGCCATATTAAGGTTACCTATATTTGTTTAAAATAAAATAAAATAACATTTTATATTAAAATGATAATGTGAACTAAAAAAGAATATTCGTCTAATCCAGAATAAAAATATCGAATTTATCTGCCAGTTGTAATAACCTCATCACCTAGGGAACTTATCAAATGAATATTCAACAAAGAAATCTTTATCTTTTGGCTTTAATTTTATCCAGTTTGTCTGGGTGTAGTTTCTTTAATGCATCTGTGCAAACTTGTACTGAGCCACAAGAATATCTCAATAGCTATTCCATAGCAGATTTAGTGATCCCGGATGCCTTGAGAGAATTACAAAAACAATCCTCCTTTTATATACCAAAAGGCGTTGATAATAATCTAACCTCTAGAGAAGAAATGCTTCCGGTAATGCGAGATGAGATTACAAGTGAAGTTAAAGAAAAAGAGAGTATTTCTGGAGATGATTTGTCTGAGTTACTTGATTTGATAGATCAAACGATTGATGGGCGGACCAATGCATTTGATCAGGGAAATTATGATGTAAAAAGTACTGCAAAAAGAACTGGCAATCTTACTAATCGTTGTTTAGATGAGGCACCCAATTATTTTGCTGACGGGGTATTAGAAAACAATGGGTCAAAACGATTATCAGAAAAAACTATTAACGATTCTGAAGAGGGTAGATCTTGGTGGCAAAAGTTAAAAGACAG
Organism: Gammaproteobacteria bacterium; assembly: GCA_963578425.1. Lineage (GTDB taxonomy): Bacteria > Pseudomonadota > Gammaproteobacteria > Steroidobacterales > UBA11654 > CACPJA01. Next base: position 16,231 of record CAUZCF010000006.1, read on the forward strand.
AAGAAAAAATAGAACTGAAGAGAAATCAACCTAGTCCTTGCCTAGGATGCCCATCTGTTTAGAAATAATCCCTAGCATCACCTCATCACTACCACCTCCAATAGACCCCAATCGAGTGTCTCTATAAGCTCTAGCAACTGAGCTTTCCCACATAAAACCCATGCCACCCCAGTATTGAAGGCAAGCATCAGTTAATTCTCTGCCTAAACGACCTGACTTTAGTTTCACCATTGAGGCTTTAGTCAGAACATCTTTTCCATCAATATACTCTTCTACTGCGTTATAGGTTAATGCTCTTAAGAGCTCGACTTCAGTTTGTAATTCAGCCAATCTATAATGCACCACTTGATTATCTAATATAGGTTTCCCAAATGTTTCTCTTTGTTTTGTGTATTCAATGGTTTCTTGAATAATACTTTCATAACCTTTAAGCGCAGCTGCTGCTGCATATAATCGTTCTTCTTGAAATTGGATCATTTGATAAATAAAGCCTTTGCCTTCTTCACCAATTCTATTCTTTTGGGGTATCTCAACATTATCAAAAAATATCTGAGCAGTATCAGATGAATGTAGACCTAGTTTTCTTAAGGGTTCAGAGACAGACACGCCTTTGGTATCAGATGGGACAATAATGAGTGATTTATTTTTATGCTGTGGGCCATCACTAGTGTTCGCTAAAAGACAAAAATAATCAGCTTGGATTGCATTAGTGATCCACATTTTACTTCCATTAATAACATAATTATCTCCTTTTTTTTCAGCGACGGTTTTAATGGACGCAACATCTGAACCTGCACTTGGCTCACTTACAGCGATTGAGAAAACAGCGTCTCCAGAGATCGCAGGGACTAAATATTGTTGACATAATTCTTCACTGCCAAAATTAGCTAGAGCAGGAGTGGCCATATCAGTTTGCACACCAATTCCAGTGCTTACTCCTGCGGCTTTAACACGTCCCATTTCTTCAGCAAAAACAATTGAATAGCTGTAATCCAGACCTAAGCCACCATACTTCTCTGGTTTATTAATTCCAAGCATTCCAAGATCACCTAATTTTTTAAACAATTCATGAGCTGGGAAAATACCATCTTCTTCCCATTGATCAACGTATGGATTGATTTCATTATCTACAAATTTTGCTGCAGCCTCTCTTATACTTTCGTGTTCATCTGTCCATTTCATAATTGTTCCTTTTTAAACTCTATAACCGTTATCAGGTGGTTCTTCAGGATCACCGGCAAAACATTGTGCAATTGACATCCAATGTTTAGCAATTTCACCTTTTACTTCTAAATTAGTATCTACAATATTCCTATTTTGCGTTACAACATGGCAAAAATCACTAGCTAATCCTATAACTGAATTATCCGAAGTATCTGTATTCCACTCCCACTGTTTTCCTGAAGGAGCAATTAACTGAATAAAAGGTTTAAATTTAGGCACTTCTAGTTTTCGATTAATATAAGTCCATTCAAAAGTTTTGACACCAATATTTGCTATATTCTTAATGTCGTCAGAGTAATCTCTTTGAATATTAATTAAGTCATAAATAGCCTGACTATGAGACCAAGTTTCCATATATCGAGCCGTCATGAACATTCTCGCTCCCATGTCTGGACCAAACCATCTGCATCGCTTCTTAGGGTCTATTTTTTCAAATACTTCACACATTAGACTATTTCCAATAAGCCAAGCTTCCACTAACTCTTGATAATTAGATGATTTTAATCTCTCCAAGACCTTTTGAGCTCTGGGTAATGACTGTTTTATTTCAACATAAGTAGAGAAAAGAAATTTAGCTTCCTCATCAAACTTTTCATGATTATTGTGAGAATAAATTGTCATTAAATCAAAATAATACAAATGAGAAATAATTAGTTCAGGAGACCAATCTTTGAATTTAGTAGGGGATTGCCATTGATCTGAATTAAGAGATGCTGCTAATTCATTTAACGTGATTACTTCATTTCTAATGGCTGAAATTACTTCTTTCATTGATTTAGGATATTATCTTTGGTAATGTTTTGTCAATAATATTACCATATGTAATGACTAATGGATTTAAAAAAGATAAAACAACAAATAGTTTCTAAGATTGATCGTCGTTCCCCTGTTTTCCAAGATAACCACAAGGAGTTACTAAGAAAACTTGATGAAATTAATGACCTTCTTGATCTTGCTGAAATCGGAGGAGGGCCTCATCATCATGAGCGACTTGCCAAAAGAGGTAAAATGTCAATCAGAGACCGAATATTTAATGTTCTTGATCCTGACACGCCATTCTTAGAAATAAGCCCTCTAGCTGCCTATGACTCTGAATACACAACCGGTGGTGGAGCTGTCGCTGGCATTGGTATAATTTCAGGTGTTGAATGCGTTATTTTTGGGAATGATCCAACTGTTCTTGCAGGTGCTTTGACACATTATGTGTCAAAAAAATGGGGTCGTTGTATAGAGATTGCTAGAGAAAATCATATCCCTTATATCAGCTTTGTGGAGTCAGCAGGAGCTGATCTTAGAGTTGACCCAACATCAAAACAAAAGCCTTGGAATATTGGCACAGGACATTTTGCTGAATCAGGTCGCTGGTTTTATGAAATGACAGAATTATCAAAAATGAGAATTCCTACCATTGCTGTTGTTTTTGGATCTTCAACAGCTGGTGGAGCATACCAACCTGGAATGTCTGACTACAATATATTTATCCGTGAACAATCCAAAGTCTTTCTTGCAGGACCACCATTAGTCCAAATGGCAACTGGTGAACTATCGGATGATGAAACACTCGGTGGTGCACAAATGCATTCAGAAGTTTCAGGCTTATCAGATTACCTTGCAGATGATGAAATGGATGCATTGAGATTATGTAGGGAAGTCGTTTCTCATTTAAATTGGAAGAAAAGCGAGTCACAAATAGAAGATCTCCCAGAAGAACCTATTTATGACAGTGATGATTTATTAGGGTTAGTCAGCAAGGATTTAAAAACACCTTTCGATGTTCGCGAAGCTATAGCACGATTTACAGATGGTTCTCGATTTGAAGAATTTAAGCCCTTGTTTGGACCAACGATTATCTGTGGTTGGGCGAATGTTCATGGCTACCCTGTTGGCATAGTTGGTAATAATGGAGCGATATATCCCGATTCAGCTCAAAAGGCAGCACATTTTGTACAGTTATGTAACAAAATAGATACTCCAATTATTTTTCTTCAAAATGTAACGGGATTCCTTGTTGGCAAAGAATTTGAAAGAGACGGTATTATTAAAAAAGGTTCTCAACTAATTAATGCAGTTTCAAATTCAACTGTCCCACATATTACTATTATCCTTGGTGCCTCTTATGGAGCAGGGACCTATGCGATGTCTGGAAGAGCTTATAATAATCGATTTACCTTTATATGGCCATCAGCGAAGATCGCTGTAATGGGTGGTAAACAAATAGCTGGAGTAATGTCATTAGTGAGAAAAGCTCGAGCTTTTAGAAAGGGAGAGAAGTTCGATGAAGATGAGGATAAAAAGTTTACAGAAGCAGTAGAAAGAATCCAAGATCAAGGGTCTAAGGCTCTAGAAGCAACCGGTTTAATTAGTGATGATGGAATCATAGATCCTAGAGATACAAGAATTGTACTTGGTATTTGTTTATCAGTTGTAAGAAATCACCCAATTAAAGGCACAGAAGAATACGGAGTCTTCAGATTATGAAGAATATATCAAAAATCTTGATAGCAAATCGTGGTGAAATTGCTTCAAGGATTATTCGTTCAGCTCATGAGTCTAACCTGTTGACTGTGGCTATTTATACCGATGCTGATAAAAATTCACCATATGTCAGAGAGGCGAGCGAATCTATCAGGATAGAGTCATCATATTTGGATTCTCATTCAATTATAAAAGCAGCAAAGCAAACCAATGCTGATGCTGTTCACCCTGGTTATGGTTTTTTATCTGAGAATCATGAGTTTGCTAATTTAGTTAATAAAGAGAAATTAATCTGGATAGGCCCTTCACCGGAGGCAGTCAGAATTATGGGTGATAAGATCGAGGCAAAAAAATATGCTAAAAAGGCTGGCGTTCCAATTTTACCCTCTGGTAAGACTGAAAAATCTATAAAAGATATTAACTACCCATTGTTAATTAAAGCAGCTGCAGGTGGAGGCGGTAAAGGCATGCGGATTGTTGAAAATGAGTTGGAATTAAAAAAGTCCATTAAGCTTGCCAAACTCGAAGCAAAAACTGCTTTTGGTGATGACCGTATCTTCATTGAACGATATGTTAAAAGTGCAAGGCACATAGAAGTTCAAATTCTAGGGGATCAGTTTGGCAATATTATTCACCTTGGAGAAAGAGAATGTTCTATACAACGAAGACATCAGAAAATTATAGAAGAGGCTCCTTCATTAAGATTATCTAAACATTTGAGAGAGCAGTTAACTGATGCTGCTGTGGCATTAGCCCAACAAATCAATTATGAATCCGCAGGCACTATTGAATTTTTATTTGATGATCAATCTAATGATTTCTGGTTTCTTGAAATGAACACTAGATTGCAAGTTGAACACCCTGTTACAGAAATGGTTACAGGTATTGATATAGTCAGTGAACAGATCAAAATTGCTCAAGGTAAAGAATTAAGCATCAATCAAGATGATATTCAGACAGAGGGACACTCTATTGAAGCTAGAATATACGCAGAAGATCCTGATAATGATTTTTTACCTTCCACTGGAAAACTAATAGCTGATAATCACACAAATAAAGATGATATTCGATGGGATACTGGAGTTGAAGAGGGAATAGAAATTGGAACGGATTTTGATCCAATGTTGGCAAAAGTAATTGCATACGGTTCTACTAGAGGACAAGCGATTGATAAACTTTGTAGAGAGCTTCAATCAGTTCACTTTGGGGGATTTAATAACAATATAGAATTCTTAATTAATATTTTAAGAGATAAGAATTTTATTGCTGGAAAAACCACCACTGACTTTATTGAATTGAATCAACCAAAAGGACATATCTCACTCGATGAGAAGGAACAATTATATATAGGTATAACAGCATCATTGTGGCTTCAAGGATTAAATCGTTACTCAGCAACTGTTCAAAAACATATTCCATCAGGGTGGCATAACGCCCGCCTACCTAATCAAAGAACTTTGTTTGAAATGAGCGGTAAAGAGTTGGAAGTTCAGTATAAAAGACAAAGAGACGGCTCTTTTAAGACATCAAGCGACAATAAAGTGATTATTCATGATTGGCAGACTAATTCTATCGATATTGAAATAGATGGGCTTCGACACCAATCAAATATTTCGATGAATAATAATATGTTATTGGTCCAGCATCCAAAAGGATCAAAGATTTTAACAATTCTTCCAAGGTTCAAATCCTCAGATTCAAAATTAGTTAAAGGCTCGCTAGTGTCCCCAATGCCAGGCAAGGTTATAGAAATTAAAATAAAACAAGGACAAGCCGTTCTAAAAGGCGACGAGTTAGTAGTTATTGAAGCAATGAAGATGAACCATACAATTTCTGCTGATCATGATGGTGTGGTCAAAAAGATTTTTATTAAAGTTGGTAATCAGTTAGATCTAGGAGAAAATTTGTTAACTTTGTCAGAAAATAAATCAAAATGAAAACTCAAAGATCAATAAATAAAAACTCATTAGATCTTACAGACAAACATGTACAGGTTATGGAAGACTTTGAGCAGCTATTAGAATCTGGTATCGCTAATCAGACTATGTCTGATATAGCTTCACGGCTCAAAGTCTCACTCAGGACATTATATGAGATAGCACCAAGTAAAGAAGATTTGATTGTTTCAACAATGGATAGAATTTTGACAAATATTGCCATTCAGGCTGTTAGTTCAATCCAAAATATTTCATCACCCTTAGCTAAATTAAGAAAATATACTGAAATTGGTAACGAAGCTGTTGGCCCAAGAACACAAAAATTTGAAACTGACCTTTGGAAAATTAAAGGCGCTAAAGAAATGATTGATTATCATCAGGATGCCTACATAAATCATATAAAGAAACTTCTCGATGAGGCTCAACAAAAAAAAGAAATTGAACATTTAGATACTCAAGCAGTTGCTCTTATTCTAGGTGGAATAGCCAGAGAATATTCAAACCCAAACAACATGGATCAACTTAAACAGTCACCGGAAGCATCATCAAATATGTTAACTGATTTGATTATCAAAGGCTTAGCTAAAGGCAATATTAATGA
>CAUZCF010000007.1:0-21577 GCA_963578425.1 Gammaproteobacteria bacterium
CATCAAAACGTTTAGCTACATCCTCAGTAAACCAAGCATCAACGGCACCATCAATGGAAATTCCATTGTCATCATAGAAACAAATGAGCTTGCCTAATTTGAGAGTGCCCGCAAAGGAACAGGCTTCATGGGAGACTCCCTCCATTAAACACCCGTCACCAGTAAACACATAGGTGTAATGATCGATAATATTTAAATCCTTTTGATTGTATTTTGATCCGAGGGTTTTTTCAGCTAAAGCCATGCCTGCTGCATTGGCTATCCCTTGGCCTAATGGTCCGGTTGTGGTCTCAATGCCAATCGCTCGATCAAATTCTGGGTGACCTGCAGTGTGAGAATCAAATTGTCGAAAGGCTTTCAAATCATCAATTGATAAATCGTATCCTGATAGATGCAATAAGGAATATAACAACATAGACCCGTGCCCATTGGATAAAACAAAACGATCTCTGTTTAACCAATTGGGGTTATTCGGATTATGACTGAGAAAATCATTCCATAAGACTTCGGCAATATCCGCCATACCCATAGGCATCCCTGGATGCCCTGAATTAGCCCTTTGAACTGCGTCCGCAGAGAGCATTCGAATGGCATTGGCTAATTGTTTCTTTTCGATGATCGAATCCTAAACGAGGAAATAAAAAATCATGTTAAAAATATAAATCGATCATTATTTTCTCGCAGAGTAGAGTCACTCGCAAGAAGTTTCGTGTAAAAAATCCTATTTATCTTGAAGTATTATCTTATATAATCAATTTTCTAAAATCTTTTGGAGAAATAAAATTGAGTAATTCTTCTTATTTAATGACTTCTGAATCTGTTGGAGAAGGTCATCCTGATAAAATGGCTGATCAAATTTCAGACGCCATTTTGGACGCCATCATTGAACAGGATAAAGGATGTAGAGTTGCAGTTGAAACTCTCGTTAAAACTGGTTTAGTGGTTCTAGCAGGTGAAATTACTACATCAGCAGAGGTAGATTATGAAGCGATTGCTAGAAAAACCATAAAAAGAATTGGTTATGACAATGCCGAATTAGGATTTGATGATCAAAGTTGTGAGGTCTTATCAGCCATTAGTCAGCAATCTCCTGATATTGCAATGGGGGTTGATCGTGAAGATCAAAAACAGCAAGGTGCTGGGGATCAAGGCCTGATGTTTGGCTATGCAACTAGGGAAACTAAAGAACTCATGCCCGCAACCATTCAGCTCTCACATCAATTGGTTAAACAACAATCCGAAGTCAGAAAAAGCGGTGAGCTTGATTGGCTCAGACCAGATGCAAAGAGTCAAGTCACTATCAGATTTAATGATGGTAAGCCCAATTTTATAGACACTGTGGTGTTATCAACTCAACATGATGATGATGTCAGTATGGATGAAATAAGAAAAGGTGTTATGGATCATATCATCATCCCGACACTCCCATCAGATCTCATTAATGATCAAACACAATATCTCATTAATCCAACTGGTAACTTTATCATTGGAGGTCCTGTTGGAGATTGTGGTTTAACAGGTAGGAAAATAATTGTGGATACCTATGGTGGCATGGCACGTCATGGTGGTGGTGCTTTCTCTGGTAAAGACCCCTCAAAGGTTGACCGTTCAGCAGCTTATGCTGCTCGATATGTTGCCAAAAATGTTGTGGCTGCAGGCCTTGCTGATCGCTGTGAAATTCAAGTTTCTTATGCTATCGGTGTTGCTAAACCAACATCAGTTAGAATCATAACATTTGACACTAATACCATTAGTGAAGAAAAAATTATGGAGCTGGTTGATGCTAACTTTGACCTAACGCCTTATGGCATTATGGGTATGCTCGATCTATTACAACCGATCTATGAAAAATCTGCAGCTTATGGGCACTTTGGAAGAGAGAATCAAGGCTTCCCATGGGAGAACACAGACAAAGCTGAAGATTTACGAGCACAATCTGGTTTATAATTAACATCACATCATATAGAACAATAGATTAGGTAAATAATATGACAGACAGAGCAGAACAAGCAGAGATTCAAACAAAGGATGATTACAAGGTTGCAGATATTAATCTTGCTGAATGGGGTGAGAAAGAGATAAAAATTGCAGAAACTGAAATGCCAGGATTAATGAGCCTTAGAGAAGAGTTTGCAGATGAGCAGCCATTGAAAGGTGCCAGGATTGCTGGGTGCTTGCATATGACAATACAAACAGCGGTTCTTATTGAAACTCTTATTGAATTGGGAGCTGAAATCAGATGGTCATCATGTAATATATTTTCTACTCAAGACCATGCAGCGGCAGCATTAGCCATTAAAGGCATTCCTATTTTCGCCTGGAAAGGCGAAACAGAAGAAGAAGCCTGGTGGTGTATTGAACAATCTATTCATGGTCCCAATGGTTGGACGCCTAATATGATCCTTGATGATGGCGGTGACTTGACGAAGCTAATGCATGAAAAATATCCAGAAATGATGAAAGATATTAAAGGACTGTCAGAAGAAACCACAACCGGTGTTAAAAGACTGTATGACATGGTTAAAGATTCATCACTGTTATGCCCTGCTTTTAATGTGAATGACTCTGTTACTAAATCTAAATTTGATAACCTCTATGGTTGCAGAGAATCATTGGTCGATGGTATTAAAAGAGCCACTGATGTCATGGTTGCTGGCAAAGTTGCAGTGGTTGCTGGATATGGAGATGTTGGTAAAGGTTCAGCTCAAAGCTTAAGTGCCCTTGGAGCCATTGTTTTAATAACTGAAATTGATCCAATTTGTGCCTTACAAGCTGCTATGGAAGGTTATAGAGTGGTGACTATGGATGAGGCTTGCTCGGAAGCTGATATCTTCGTAACAGCCACTGGCAATTACCATGTTATCAATAAAGAACATCTGGAAAAAATGAAAAATCAAGCCATTGTTTGTAATATCGGTCATTTTGATAATGAAATTGATGTAGCCTCCATGAATGACTATGAGTGGATCAATATAAAACCTGAGGTAGATCATATTGTCTTTCCTGATGGAAAAAGAATTATCCTGCTTGCTGAGGGAAGATTAGTTAACTTAGGTTGTGCAACTGGTCACCCTAGTTTTGTAATGTCTAATTCATTTACTAATCAAACGTTAGCACAAATTGAACTTTGGAATAACTCAGAAAAATATGACAATGATGTGTATGTTCTTCCCAAAATTTTGGATGAAAAAGTGGCGAGACTTCATTTGGAGAAAATTGGTGTCAAGTTAACCAAACTCACTAAAGAACAATCTGAGTACCTCGGTATTGATGAAGACGGCCCTTATAAACCAGAGATCTATAGATATTAAACAATAGTAATTTATTGTTGAGAGTTTTCTCTTATCATTTTTATTAAAGGTTCAAGGAAATTAAGTCTAATAATTGGATCATCTATCTCTAAGCACTTTTGTTTATCTTCGAGTTTTAATGGCAAGATTTCTGCAAATCTAAAGCTTACCCAGGAGGCACTATCAAATTTCTTTTCATCATCATTATAAAGATTGATGTCGTCTAGAATTGCCTTTAATAAACTTATGAGATAAGAAAAATTCTCAGTTGGCTTAAATTCCCCCTCTTTATCTATTCTTTCTATTTGACCTATATTTAACCCATCGTCCTGTTTAGTCATTGTTAACAATTTAAATTTCTGTGAACCCATGGTGGTTAATCCCAATAACCCATCATTTCCTTGATTCCAATCAACGATCTTAGCCATGGTGCCGACATTGTAGGTTTCAAACATTTTTGGTTGATTGGTCTCACGACTCAATATAATGCCGAACTCGCTGTTTTCCCGCATGCACTGACTGACCATGTCTAGGTATCTTGGTTCAAATATTCTCAATGGCAATCTCGACTCAGGAAAGAGGATTGTCCTTAGGGGAAATATTGGGGCATTCTCTATTTCTGTCATGGTTTCTATGAGTCAAAGATGTCTATAAGTGCTTCCCTAATTGGCACAGAGCTTCTGTTTGTCATTATGAGAATGATATCGCCGGGTTTAACTTTTCCATTTAACTCTTCACTTAATGCCTCATGATTATTAACAATAGAAACATTCTTCTTAGAGGCAAATTGATTTTCAATATCCCATTTGATGTCTTTGTCATTAATAATCCATGCAAAATCAGCTTCATCAAATGAATCAAGTAATTCTGCTTTTAAAGCCCCTTTTTTCATGGTGTTACAAGCAAGTTCAGTAATAGTAAACACGGATGATTCTTGAAATTTTGCTTGTAGCGAATGGATAGAAGCTTTTATTGAAGTTGGGTGATGTGCAAAATCATCATAAATTTGAACACCGGAAAACTCACCTAAGAACTCTAATCTTCTTTTAACACCTGGAAATCGCTCAATGCTCTCAAGCATTTGGCTCTCATCAATGTCAACTAAAGATAAAGTCGCAGCGGCAGCCAGGATATTCATCATGTTGTGATCCCCTATGATTTGAGGGTTAATTTGCGCAACCGTTGCTTTTTCATGTAACAGTCTAATCGAACCATGGGTATCCGCATTAGCTGACCAATTAAATTGTTCTGACTGACCAAATAAGATTCTCTCTGACCAGACTCCCTGATGAAATAGTTTATTAATATTTTTATCTTCGCCGTTGGCAATAATTTTAGTGTCTGATGGTAGCGTCCTAAGCAATTGATGAAATTGCCATAAAATTTGATCTAAATCTTTAAATATATCTGCATGATCAAACTCAATATTATTGAGGACTAAGAAATTTGGATGATAATGAATAAACTTAGACCGTTTATCAAAAAAAGCAGTGTCATACTCATCAGCCTCTATTATGAAGTAAGAATTAGAACCAATGCTTGCAGACGTATTAAACCCTATGGGAACTCCGCCAATTAAATAACCAGGATCTAATCCTAAGTCCTTTAATATAAATGCAATTAAACTTGATGTTGTGGTTTTCCCGTGTGTTCCTGAAACTGCAATGACTGTTCGATCCCTTAAGATATTCTCACCTAGCCACTGAGGTCCAGATGTAAAAGGAATATTTGAATTCAGCATGGTTTCTATAATTGGCATACCTCTTGACATCACATTACCGACCACAATTAAATCAGGGTTTAATTTGAGTTGTTCAGGGTCATAGTTTGGTATCACTTCAATGCCAAGGTGATCTAATTGATCACTAATCGGTGGATAACAATGAAGATCTGAACCGGTTACCTCAAACCCAGATTCTTTGGCTAAAGCAGCTAAGCTCCCCATGAATGTTCCACTGATGCCTAAAATATGGATATGCATAAGAATGGACCTATAAACCTAGGACTAATGATTGAATAAGAAAATTGACCATGATGTATGCAATCGCAACTAACATGGAATAAGTTGGCTTAGACATCACCTTTGAGAAAATATGAGCCATAATAATGATTGACCATATAGCCACCAATAAAAAAGAGAAGGTTAACCAGACGGGTATTTGAAGCTCATCCATCATTTCAACACTCTGCATGTAGTTGGAAAATTCAATAATTAAGGGGCTAGCAATAATATTAAAGATGCCACCTGTTCCAAACAATGCTATTAATGATCTTCTAAAGTATGACTGTGTGGCAAAGAACTCCACCAACAGTCTTAACCAGACTGCTAAAAAGACTGCATCAATAACAAATGACATTAGAAACATATCAATGGAATCTGAAACTTTTATCCCGGAAATTAATTGGGTAAGAAAATAAAAAACAAACACCAAGCCCAGAAAAAAATTTGAGTCAGGCAAGGTTTCCTGGCCTGATCTTTTCAGCATGATATTCCAAAAGGCAGTTAATAATTTAATCATAAACAACTAATTCTATTATAATTCAAAGCATAAGATACCTAATTCATGAGAGAAAAAAAGAAAGCCTTCAAATTTATTGATTCACAAAAGTCATTGGATGAATTGGTTTCTGCATTAGAGCATGAAAAGACCATTGGTATTGACACTGAATTTGTCAGAACTCGAACTTATTTTCCAAAACTCTGTCTGATACAGATTGCTTCAACTAATACAAAGAGTTGCATAGATTGTCTTGCAGACCTTGATATGTCTAAACTATGGTCACTTATCTATTCTCAAGATATTGAGAAAATTCTTCATTCTGGATCACAAGACCTTGAAATTTTTTACATGATCAATAAAACCCTGCCCAGTAATATGTTTGATACCCAAATAGCTGCGTCGCTTCTTGGTTACCCTATGCAAATCGGAATAAAAAATCTTCTCATGGAAGAGTTGGGTATTAGTATCTCTAAATCGGAAACCAGAAGTGATTGGAGCAAAAGGCCATTAGATAAAAAACAAATTATCTATGCCATAGAAGATATTGCTTACCTATTAAGACTTGGTACATCGTTAAAGAAAAAATTAAAAGCGAAAAAAAGACTGCATTGGAGTAATGAAGATTGTAAAGGCATGCTGAAATTAAAAACTGGTCTGATGGATCAAGGCAATGTTTGGAAAAAGATCCCAGGGATAAAAAAACTCAACTTACATGAGAGCTATGTTGCCATTAATCTAGCTAATTGGAGAGAGGCAGCAGCGGCAAAAAAAAATATTCCAAGAAAATGGTTGATGGAAGACTCAGACCTGATAAAACTTTCAACAATAAATATCAACTCTCTTAAAACCATAGATTTAAATTGGCTTATTGGAAAAAATTTCAATGATCAGGATATAGATGCGATTGAGAAGTTAATAAAAAATCCTGAGAAAAATATAACAACAATTCACAACAGCAGAAAAAAAGGGCGTAACTATTACGAGAAGAACAATAAATTAATACAGCAGATAACCAAGGAAGTAATTAAAAAATCTAGGGAGATGGGGATAGCTCAAGAAGTCTTGGCTACAAAAAAAGACGTTATTGGTCTTGTCAATGAAGAGGAGAGTCGCCTTACTTCTGGGTGGAGAAAGTCTATATTAGGGGGAGAACTTCAACAATTAATTTCTTCAAGTCAGTGACTAATTAACCTGGGATAAAAGCCTGGAATAAACTTCATCAATGGCTCCTTCGCCATCAATAACTTTTAAAATTCCCATCTCACTATAAAATTTAATCATAGGTTCGGTTTGTTCTTTATAGACTTCGATTCGTTTTGTAATTGATTCAATATGATCGTCATCCCTTTGAATTAATTCACCTCCAGAATTGGTACAAGCATCTAACTCGTCTTGGCTAGAAAAATAGATGTTTAACGTCTGTCCTGTCAGCGAACAAGTTCTGCGTCCTGAAAGTCGCTTAATTAAAACCTCTGGATCCACATCAATAAGGATAGTGTGCTGCAAAGGGCGGTCAATTGAGTCCAAGAGAATGCTGAGAGATTTTGCCTGATTAATATTTCTAGGGTAACCGTCTAAGAGATACCCTTTCTGGTCTTCTATGTCTTTTAAAGAACTAGCGATAAGATCTAAAACAATTTCGTCTGACACTAAATTTCCTCTTGCCATGATCTCTTCGACTGTTTTGCCTATTGTTGTTCCTTGCTCAACTGCTTCTCGGAGAAGAACACCTGTTGAGATTTGGGGACAACCATAATCCCTCATTAAGTTTTCTGCCTGAGTTCCTTTTCCTGAACCTGGAGCACCTAATAAAATTATTCTCATTACAGTTGCCTAACTTGAATTACGCTTTAATTAATAAAGATTTATGGTATTAAAAACTAGAATCAATAGCTATCATATGTAAATTCAAAAATTTTGGAAGAAGTATGACATTAAAAAATGTTTTTTATGCTCAATCAGGGGGAGTAACGGCTGTCATAAATGCTAGTGCCGCTGGTGTAATCCAAACTGCTCGTAAATACCCTAAAAAAATAGGTAAGGTGTTTGCTGGAAAGAACGGGATATTAGGGGCACTTGAAGAAAATCTAATTGACACCAGTTTTGAGTCAGACAAACAAATTAACCTCCTAAAATATACCCCGGGTGGTGCTTTTGGCTCTGCCAGATATAAATTGAAGGGCCTTAAAGAAAATAAGCGAGAATACGAAAGACTCATTGAGGTTTTTAAGGCTCATAATATTGGTTACTTCTTTTATAACGGTGGAGGTGATTCTATGGACACGGCACATAAAGTGTCTGAAATGGGTACAAAAATGAACTTTCCTATTGCCGCCATCGGGATTCCTAAAACGGTTGATAATGATCTTCCAATCACAGATACCTGCCCTGGATTTGGCTCAGTGGCAAAATACATTGCTGTTTCCACACATGAAGCGAGTTTGGATGTCTTGTCTATGGCTGAAACTTCCACAAAAGTATTTATATTAGAAGTTATGGGTCGTCATGCAGGCTGGATTGCAGCTGCTTCCGGGCTTATAGCATCTAAGAGGAATGATCCGCCTCATATTATTTTATTTCCCGAGATACCCTTTGATAAAAAAGATTTTTTAAAGCGTGTGGATGCCTCCGTCAAGAAGAATGGCTATTGTGTAATCGTCGCTAGCGAAGGTGCAAGATATAAAAATGGAAGATTTTTAGCTGATGCTGGAACTAAAGACTCTTTTGGTCATAAGCAGCTTGGTGGTGTCGCCCCTATACTTGCCTTAATGATTAAAGAGGCTTTGGGCTATAAATATCATTATGCAATTGCTGATTACCTCCAAAGATCAGCAAGACATCTAGCTTCTGAGACAGATTTGAGGCAAGCCTATGCTGTTGGTGAAGCAGCAGTAAAAATGGCAATCAAAGGTCAGAAATCAAAAATGATTACCATAGATCGGCTATCAGATAAGCCTTATAAATGGAAAGTAGGGTCAACCGCACTATCCAAAGTTGCTAATAATGAAAAAATGATGCCAAGAAAATTTATTACTAACAATGGATACGGCATCACAAATGCCTGCAAAACTTACATGGGACCTTTAATTAAAGGTGAAGGCTATCCTTTCTATAAAAATGGCCTTCCCGTGTTTGCTCAGTTGAAAAATAAATTAGTCGAAAAGAGGCTAAAAACAAAATTTATGGTATGATCCTCAAAATTTTTTATCACATTAAAACAGCAAAATAACACTAATGAAATTTAGGAGTACACAATGAGTGAAACCATAGTGCTTTGGGGAGCATTAACTGCTTCAGTAACTGCAATTGTTGTCGGAATTATTTTCTCAATGGAAATATTAAAAGAATCTGATGGCAATGAGAGAATGAGAGAAATAGCTGGCGCCATTCAAGAAGGAGCGACAGCGTATTTAAATCGCCAATACTTAACCATAGCTATTGTGGGTCTATTGATCTTTATCCTTTTGGGAATAAGCGTTGGCTGGTTAAGTGCAATAGGTTTTCTGGTTGGTGCAATTTTCTCAGGGCTGGCTGGATACATTGGGATGAATATCTCTGTCAGAGCTAATGTGAGAACAGCTCAAGCTGCTCACAATGGTATGAACGCGGCGCTTTCAATGGCTTTTAAAGGTGGAGCAGTAACAGGGCTCTTGGTTGTTGGTCTAGGCTTGCTGGGTATAAGTGGCTATTACTTTGTGCTTAGATCTGGTCTAAATATTTCACCTGATGACAGTCTTCATGCACTCATAGGGCTTGCATTTGGAGGATCACTTATTTCAATATTTGCACGTTTAGGAGGAGGTATTTTCACTAAAGGTGCTGATGTTGGTGCTGACTTAGTCGGTAAAATTGAAGCCGGCATACCTGAAGATGACCCAAGAAATCCAGCAGTAATTGCAGACAACGTTGGTGACAATGTTGGCGATTGTGCTGGAATGGCTGCAGACCTTTTTGAAACCTATGCGGTAACTATCATTGCTACGATGCTCTTAGGAGGTCTGGTTTTTTCGGGTGAGCAAGCTAATAATGCGATTCTTTATCCATTGGTTCTCGGTTCGGTCTCTATCATTGCCTCAATCATTGGTATGTTTTTTGTTAAATTAAAAGAAGGCGGCACAATCATGGGTGCCCTTTACAAAGGTGTCATCATTTCAGGAGTTATTGCAGCAATAGCGTTTTATCCGGTTACCGATATGATGAATATGGGAATCAATCTTTGGTATTCAGCCCTGATAGGTCTCGCACTAACTGCTTTTATGGTTGTGGTTACTGAATACTATACGAGCACTGATTATAGCCCGGTAAGAAAAATTGCAGAGGCTTCAACAACAGGTCATGCCACTAACATTATTGCAGGTTTAGGAGTTTCAATGAAAGCCACTGCACTGCCTGTACTGGCAGTTTGTCTAAGCATCTGGGGATCTTATATGTTAGCAGATCTTTACGGTATCGCCATTGCAGCTACCTCAATGCTTTCATTAACCGGTATGATTGTTGCACTTGATGCGTTTGGACCCATCACTGATAACGCCGGTGGCATAGCTGAAATGGCTGAACTACCTGCGGAAATAAGAGGGATAACTGATCCACTTGATGCTGTAGGCAATACAACCAAAGCTGTAACCAAAGGTTATGCCATCGGCTCAGCAGGTTTAGCTGCATTAGTATTATTTGCTGACTTCACACATAACCTTGCCAGTGAAGGAATAATAGTAACCTTCAGCCTCGATGATCCGGCGGTTATTATAGGTCTCTTTGTTGGTGGTATGGTGCCTTATTTATTCGCAGCTCTAGCTATGGAAGCTGTTGGTAGAGCAGCAGCCTCAGTGGTGACTGAAGTCAGGAGACAATTCAAAGAAATTCCAGGAATTATGGAAGGCACTAACAAGCCTGATTATTCAAAAACTGTAGATCTGCTTACCAAATCTGCAATAAAAGAAATGATTATTCCTTCAATATTGCCAATACTAGTCCCTATCGTCTTAGCTTTATCGATGAACTTTTTGATGCCAGAAGATGGCGGTGTTAGAGCTTTAGGAGGACTGTTGATCGGAACAATTGTCACCGGTATATTTTTAGCTATTTCTATGACCGTTGGTGGCGGAGCCTGGGATAACGCTAAGAAATATGTTGAAGATGGTAATTGTGGAGGTAAAGGTTCTGAAGCACACAATGCATCAATCACTGGAGACACTGTGGGTGATCCATATAAAGATACTGCAGGGCCAGCAATTAACCCTCTGATTAAAATAATTAATATTGTGGCCTTATTAATGATTGCTATTTTATAAGTTCATCATTAATTCATAATATTGTTCTTATTGGCGGTTACAATTCGTTACATGATTAGCTTGTTAGGTCATATTGAGAGGGGTATTCTTTGCAAATTCAATCTAAAAAATGTTTTAAAGCGAAACTAGGTACAGTGAAAAAATTTATTTATACAATACTACTCTCCGTTATTTTTATTGATTATGGAAATGGGGCTTCTCTTATCGAAATCTATGAAGAAGCCTTAGTTAATGACCCATTTATTAGAGAAGCTCTAGCTAATAAAGAAGCAGTGATAGAAGTAAAACCTCAGGCTAGAAGTTTTATTCTTCCGAAGCTCACCAGTAGTGCAACCTTTTCAGACAGTGATTCTGATGGTAGCAGCACCTTTCAACAAAAAATAATTAACCCTATTACAGGTGATGAAGCTGTCATCACTAATAACACACAATTCTTACAAGAATCTGAAACTCTTCAATGGGATGTCACCCTTAGTCAAACCCTCTTTGATTATGGAGCTTGGATGAATATGAGAAAAGCCAATAAAACCGTTGCTCAAGCAGAAATTGATTACCTTGCAGCTGAACAAGATCTGATCGTTAGGGTTTCAAATACTTATTTTAATGTGTTAGCTGCTCAAGATACACTTGAGTCAGAACAAGCAGCAAGACGAGCCATAGACAAACAACTGGATCAAGCTCAGACAAGATTTGAAGTTGGTATCATAGCCATCACTGATGTTCAAGAAGCGCAAGCTGCCTATGATCAATCGGTGGCAAATGAAATTACCTCAAAACGAAATTTAGCAACGGCAAAGGAATCTTTACGAGCAATTACTGATAGCTATCCAGGGCAATTAGAAAAACCTGATAATAATCTCCCTCTGATTATGCCGAACCCACAAAGTGAAATGGATTGGGTCAGCACCTCTTTGGAACAGAATCTAAGTTATTTGTCAGCTCAGGTTGGTGTGGAAATAGCTAAAAGTGAAATTAAGATTCAACGATCAGGACATCTACCCACACTAGGTGTACAGGCTTCTAAAAGAGATACTGATAATGATAGCTTCCGTTCTGATAGTGGCAGTGAATTTAGCCCAGCTGATAGTGAAAATATTAATGAAGGCGTTGGGATTCAACTTAACTTACCTCTCTATAGTGGAGGACAAACAAGCTCAAGGGTAAGGCAAGCTGTTGCCAAGCACAGAGCGGCTAAAGAAAAACTTGAACGAGTTGCCAGAGAAACCACAAGGGTTGCGAGAGATTCCTACCTAGGCGTTATATCTGGTATTGCCACGGTTAAAGCTCTCCAACAATCAGTAAAGTCTTCTGCAACTGCAT
This sequence comes from Gammaproteobacteria bacterium, assembly GCA_963578425.1. Taxonomy (GTDB): domain Bacteria; phylum Pseudomonadota; class Gammaproteobacteria; order Steroidobacterales; family UBA11654; genus CACPJA01. The sequence goes on from CAUZCF010000007.1 coordinate 12,403, forward strand.
TGCAAGCCACAGAAGCGGGTTATGAAGTAGGCACGAGAACAACTGTTGATGTTTTGGATGCAAGACGGCGACTGTATTCATCACAAAAAAACTTAGCGATTAGTAAATACGACTATTTAACAAATATTATCCAACTAAAACAAGCCGCAGGAACGCTGACCAGAAGCGATCTTGAGCAAATCAATAATTGGTTAAAATAATCCGTTACTAAACCTTAATCAAAGGTTTAATCAATTGCATAATATTATCGATAGCACCCTTATTATCTTGCATTACTTCCAGAGCACCTGACACCATGGTGTCTACTTTGGAACTGTCATCAAAAAGCGTGATGATGGTTTCAGCAAGCTCACTAGAATCATTGATAATAGCTAAGCCACCATTGATCATTAATTGAGATGAAATTTCTTCCACATTATGCAAAATAGGCCCTGTTATTACAGGTTTACCTAAACTTGCAGGCTCTAATAAATTATGACCACCAACAGCAAAAAGACTACCGCCTACAAATGCCACATCAGCAGCAGAATAGAAAAAAGGTAAATCTCCTAATGTGTCTATTAATAGAACATTAATCTTTGGATCTAAACTTTCAAATTCCGACCAGAGGGAAGACGTAAGTCCAGAATCAATAATTAATTTATGAACTGCTTTGAAACGCTCTGGTTTTCTTGGTGCTAAAAGTAGAAGACTCTCAGGATAATGCTTTAAAACTTGTTTATGTGATTCTAAAATTAACTCCTCTTCTCCTGGATGTGTACTGCCTCCAATCCAAACTTGCCTGTCTTGAAAATGCTCTAATTTAAAATGATTGGCTTCTTGCAAGGTAGGTTTAGGTGACGAAAAATCAAACTTAATATTTCCAGTAATAAAAGTCCTCTCCTGCTTTGCTCCCAGTTCAAGAAATTTTTTAGCGTCACCTTCTGTCTGTGCGCCAACCACGATCCCTTGGGAAATGGTGTCTTTAAAGAGAGCAAAAAGAATTTTGTAAAGTTGCAATGAACGATCCGATATACAAGCGCTGGCAAGAACCAATGGAATATTATTATGGCCACATCGTTGAAAGATGTTTGGCCAAATTTCAGTTTCAACAACAATTGCAATTTGAGGATTGGCCCAACGAAAAAATCTACTCACAGAACCCTTTAAATCATATGGTAGATAGACATTGATTACTTCTTCGCTAAAAAGGTCATTGATCAATTTTGAGCCCGTTGGTGTGGTACAAGTAAAGAGGATTTGTTTAGATGGGTAGGCTTTGATTAACTCTCTTACTAAAGGTGAGGCAGCCTTAACCTCTCCGAATGAAACAGCATGCACCCAAATAACTTCCCCCTCAATACCTTTAGGATAGATACCAAATCGTTCACTAACCCTGTAGATATAATTTCTATCTTTAAAAGCTCTTACAATGATATTCAATAAAAGTAATGGAGATATCAAGTAGGTGAAAAAATCATACAAGATTCTCATTATTTTGATTTTGATCATAGGCACATATTATCTTGATCAAGACTATAAACCAATTAAGGATAACCCAAGAGTTATCTCTTATTTATAGTGGTAAAAAAATTACTGGGGTTTAGAAAAAAATAAACTTATTCAGGACGACCGTAATCAACCTTTTTATAATTCACCTTAATCTCTTTGAAGCCTTCGGCAAATTCGTCAACGATTTCGCCTTTGATGCCGTTTCTGATTTGATTAAGCTCTCTGACTTTAATTGCTAAACGACCCACTTCTTCTAGAGGCATATCAACCCCTTTTCTAATATCACCCTCTGTTTCCCAGATTTTGCCATTAATCTCATACATACGATCTATAAAAGTTTGTACTGTGTTTGAGTCAGGTAATTCTTTTTTATAAGCGTCAAGCTCTTTGCTGACATCTTCATCAGTTCGTTCAGATTTTAGAAGCGTTATTGTATAGCGATCAATAATTTCAGAAGTTGGCATTTTCATAGATTAGAACTATCCACACTTAGAATAACCACAATTCAAACAAGTTTCACAGCCATCCATTAGTACCATTGCCACAGTATTACAGTGGCCACAGAGTGTTGATCCATAGGGAAAATCCTTGGCAACAAAGGCATCTGTTTGTTTATTCTGGTTTTCATATTCCTGTCTTTTTTCCTCAATAAGCTTCTTTTGGTGCTCATCTAGAACCTCTTCCGAAATAATGCCTATGGCCTTGAAATGTTGTTCAATGACATATCCTAACTCAGCAATAATAGAAGGCATGAAGCGACCCTCACCTGCAAAATAACCACCCTTTGGGTCAAACACTGCTTTAAGCTCTTCAACTAAAAATGCAACATCACCGCCTTTTCTGAAAACAGACGATAAAACACGAGTGAGTGCCACAATCCATTGATAATGATCCAAGTTCTTGGAGTTAATGAAAATTTCATAGGGTCTATATTTTTCATGTTCAGTGTCTTGATTAAGAACAATGTCATTGATTGTGATGTACATGGCATGATCAGAAACAGGGGGTTTAATTTTATAAGTTGTTCCACGTAACATCTCTGGCCTTTCAAGACGTTCGTGCATTCTTACAACTTTAGCTTCCTTATCCTCTTGCTGTTGTTGTAACTGGTCAGCCTGAGTTTTAGCTTCACGCTGCTCTTGAGTGCTGACTTTGTAACTTACAATTTTACTTTCTATTTTGATTTTACTCATACCTTAAAGTCTAATTAGAATTTGCCGTAGTAGCCCTCTTTAAGGGCGTCAAACAGATTAGCTGCTGAGTGTGTTTCACCGTCATATTCAATCTCTTCATTGCCAGCAACCTCCACTTCTTGGCCGTCTTCAAGGACAAAGGTGTACATTGTTTGCTCTAAATCTTTTTCTTTTACTAGAACCCCTTGAAAAGCCTCTGGATTAAAGCGGAATGTGGTGCAACCTTTTAATCCTTTCTCATGAGCGTAAAGATAAATATCTTTAAATTCCTCAAAAGGAAAATCAGTGGGTACATTGGCTGTTTTAGATATTGAAGAATCTATCCATTTTTGTGATGCACTCTGAACATCAACATGCTGCTTAGGTGTTACATCTTCAGCAGTAATAAAATAGTCTGGCAATGCATTGTCTTCGCCAGTTGCAGCATTGATATCGGCTTTTTCGTTTATTTTGTCAATGTATGACAGTAATTCAAACGAATAGACATCAATCTTTTCTTTGGTTTTCTTCTTTTCTCTAATGACATTCCTAAAATAATGATGAGCAAAACTAGGTTCAATACCATTACTCACATTGTTGCCTATAGACAGTGAGATTGTCCCTGTTGGTGCAATAGAAGAATGGTGTGTAAATCGTGCACCTTGTTCAGCAAGCTGTCGGACTAACTCGGGATCTTCTTCAGCAATTTGCTGCATGTAGTGACTATATTTTGCATGCAAAATACTGCCTTTAACATTATCGCCAACCTTAAACCCATCATCCAACATCTCAGGACGTTTTCTTAGCATTTCATTTGTCACTGTAAACTCTTCTTCAAGAATTGGGGCAACACCTTTTTCCTTTGAAAGCTCTAAAGCGGCACGCCAACCTGTGAGAGCTAACTCTTTGCTAACCTTCTCAGTGAATTCCAATGACTCATCTGACCCGTATTTCATTCTAAGCATCGTCATTGCTGAACCCAATCCCAAGAAACCCATCCCATGTCGCCTCTTTCTCATAATTTCATTGCGTTGTTTCTGAATCGGTAGACCGTTTATTTCAACAACATTATCCAGCATTCTAGTAAAAATATTGACAACTTCATTAAAGGTTTCCCAGTCAAAATGAGCTTCATCTGTAAACGGATTTTGTACAAAACGGGTTAGATTAACTGATCCAAGCAAACATGAACCGTATTCGGGCAAGGGTTGTTCTCCACAGGGGTTGGTTGCCCTGATATTTTCTTCAAACCAATTGTTGTTCATTTGATTGACCTTATCAATCAAAATAAACCCTGGTTCTGCATAGTCATATGTTGATGCCATAATTAAATCCCATAATTTTTTGGCTTGAATAACCTTATAGACTTTGCAAGCAACTTGACCTAGATCATTGGTTAGATATCCGTCCTTTTTCACCCAATCTTTCCAGATAATTTTTTTGGGGTCATCAAGGTCAATGTCTTTAGACTCAGGTAAGCTAGGATCAAGAGGAAACACTAAATACCATTCAGCATCATCTCTAACTGCTTTCATAAATTCCTCTGTAATCAATAAAGATAAATTGAATTGTCGAAGTCTACCGTCTTCTCTCTTAACCTTAATAAATTCTTCAACATCAGGATGGCTAATATCAAATGTGCCCATTTGAGCCCCTCTTCTCCCACCTGCTGAAGAGACAGTGAAACAAGTTTTATCATAAATATCCATAAAGGATAAAGGGCCTGATGTAAAAGCACCAGCACCGGTTACATATGCTCCCTGCGGCCTTAAAGTTGAGAACTCATAACCAATCCCACAACCCGCCTTCAATGTAAGTCCTGCTTCAGTGACTTTATCAAGTATCCCAACCATAGAATCTTGAATAGATCCAGAAACTGTACAATTTATGGTGGACGTTGCAGGTTTATATTCAGCAGCTCCTGCATTAGACATGATTCGCCCTGCTGGAATAGCACCAGATCTTAATGCCCAAAGAAACTTTTCATTCCATTCATCTTGTTTATCTGATGTTTCAACTTCAGCTACAGCTAAAGCAACTCTTTTGAAGGTGGCATCAATATCATGATCAATTGAGTGTCCTGAAAAATCTTTTAAACGATACTTTTTATCCCAAATATCAACTGATGCAGGCTGATGATCAATATCAAATGTTTTTAATTCTTTGGCTGAAAATGCTGACGACACTTACTGCTTTTCCCCTTATTTCTCTATTTAAACGCAAGTTAAACCATCTAATTTCACAAATTGTCGCAATTTCAATACACAAGATATTGTGTTTAGATGAATATAGATTATTGCCGATTTTAAGATTATGTCAAGGATTTTATAAAACCCACTTATTTAGATAAATATACATATATATCAATACTTTATAACATATTTTGTATGGTTTTATGATTATTTTTATTGAAAATATTTGTTAGTTTTTGACGTTTTTTGACACACAAGATGTTGTGTTCAGGATATCCACCAAAGATTCAGGTTTTATTCACATTTTATTAACATTTAATGGAGATCTATTTATAAAGCCTTCTGTATTTAAAAAAGAATTAATTATGAATATCCTTATTTGGATTACAGAACAGTAAGATTTTAAGGTATTATTGCTCAAAATTTTTCACACTATTTAGGTCTATAAGAAATGTTAAATAAAAAGAGAACCTTAGTTTTGATTAGCTTGTTTTTTGTACTAACTACAGCAACAAGTTTACTATTTGCAGAAACGCAAGCTATTCAAGAAAACACAGCACAAGAAAGATCTACATTAGTTGGACTCTTTTCATTAGCTGATTTGGTTGATAAATCGTCCCCTGCTGTTGTTAGAATTGCGATTAAAGGCAAAGTAAGATCTCAGCAAAATCCATTTTTTGATGACCCATTTTTTGAGCGCTTTTTTGGACAGCCACAAATGCCTAGAGAGAGAGAATTTGGTGGTGGCGGTTCTGGTGTAATTGTTGATGGGAAAAAGGGTTACATCATTACCAATCATCATGTTATTGAAAGAGCTGACGAAATCAAAATCTTTACCAAAGACGGAGAGGAGTATCTGGCTGAAGTCGTCGGTTCAGATCAAGGCACAGATATTGCTGTGTTAAAAATAGAACCTTCAGAAAATCTTCTTCCTATTAGCTTAGGTGATTCTAGTCTACTGAGAGTTGGAGATTTCGCGCTTGCGATTGGAGCACCTTTTGGTTTAAGTCAAACAGTGACCTCAGGCATTATCAGTGCATTAGGAAGACCGCAAATGACTTCAGATGGGTTTGGTGAAATGATTCAAACTGATGCAGCTATTAATCCAGGTAATTCTGGTGGTGCACTGGTAGACATTGATGGAAATCTTGTTGGAATTCCTAGTTCAATTTTTACTCGAGGTGGCGGAAATATAGGCATTGGATTTGCTATTCCTGTCAATACAGTTAAAAACATTATGCAACAAATCATTGAATTTGGATCTGTTAGACGAGGGCTATTGGGAGTTATTATTAGTGATGTAACTCAAGAAATTGCTGAACAGTTAGGACTAGATATTTCTAAAGGAGCTCTGATTCAAGAGATCTCACCTGATTCTGCTGCAGAAGATGCAGGCCTTGAAGCAGGAGATGTTATTGTCGGTGTTAACGAAGCAGAAATAGACAATGCTAGTGAGCTTAGAAATGCCATTGGTTTAAAGCGAAGCGGTGAAAGAATTAAAATCACTGTGATTAGAGACAATAGAGAAATAACAAAGTCTGCAAAATTGGGGGAACTAGTTGCCCTAGAAACAATGAAAGCTGACGAGTTAAACACTCTCTTAGCTGGTGCCGAATTATCTGACTATACCCCTGACGGTTACAGCCAATCGAAAGGTGTGATCATACTCTCTGTGGAACCCAATAGTAATGCCGATAGAGCTAGGCTAAAGCAAGGTGATATTATTTGGGCGATTGGAAATATGGAGATTTCTAATTTAGATGAATTTCAATCCTTGACAAAGGACAAAGATATTCTGATTCTTAGAGTTAAGAGAAACGGTCGTCAATTGATTATACAAATGAGAAAATAACGACCTAATTGAATAACTACAATGCAAATTTATCTAGTCGGAGGAGCCATCAGAGACCGATTACTCGGTCTTCCAACACCCTATGAACAAGACTGGGTGGTAGTTAATGGAACTCCAGATGAACTGATTAATAAAGGTTACATCAAAGTAGGTAAATCTTTCCCTGTGTTTATTAATCCTGAATCGGGAGAAGAATACGCGCTAGCAAGAACTGAAAGAAAAACGGGTGAAGGCTACCATGGCTTTGAATTTGATGCTGGGCCACATGTCACTCTAGAGGAAGACCTTAGTCGTAGAGATTTGACAATCAATGCCATAGCACAGGATCATGATGGGATTCTTTTTGACCCTTTTAATGGACAAAAAGATATAGAAAATAAAACACTAAGGCATGTCTCAGATGCCTTTCAAGAAGACCCTTTAAGAGTACTGAGAATTGCAAGATTTAAAGCAAAATTGAGCCCACTTGATTTTGTTATAGCTACAGAAACTAAAACACTAATAAATGAAATTGTCGATCGCGGAGAACTATCCTCTTTAGTGCCTGAAAGAACTTGGTTGGAAACTGAGAAAGTACTTAAAGGTGTTGGTTTTAATGAATATTTTAAAACCTTGATAGAGTTTAAAGCATTAGATGATACTTACCCTGATCTTGCAGATTTAGATGTTGGTTTTTTCTCTCACCCTATTATTCAAAAAGCTGCTTATGAAGATCATTCAAAACAATTTAGATTTGCATCAATCTTTTACGCTTTAATCAAGGAAGGAAAGAAAAATGTCAAAGATAAACTAGAGTCGATGCAAAATAATATGCGGTTTGCTAATGCATACAAAGACATACCTATTTTACTTATCAACTCATTTGACCTGATTCAGAGTGATCTCTCTGATTATTCTGCAGATCATCTATTAACCATTCTTGAAAAGCTTGATGCTTTAAGACGACCTAAAAATCTAGAGGAAATATTAAATCTTTTTCTGCTTGATGCTGATGATAATTTTATGCAGAAAAAAAATCTTCTTCAACTGTCTTTAGACCTAGTGAAGAATATTAAAATAAACAATCTTAAAGAATCTGGATTAGAAGGAAGTGAGATTGCTAGAAAAATAAGAGAAATAAGATTAATAGCTATTACAAAAGATATAGAAAACTCCAATATCTAATTATCAATTATAATTAAAACATCCTTGATTTATAAGTGATGTTAGGAGTTCATAATTGAAATTAACTCCTGATTCACCAGTGTGCTTCAATGGATCTTTTGTCTCTGGCTGAACCTCTAGTAATGTTGCCAACTTAGCATTAAAATCAGGGGTTTCAGGGAAATAGCCACAGGCTAATGCAATACTTGGTATATCTAGAACTCTGTAATCAAACCAATCATTAAATTTATAACCGTGCTCTTGTAACAAGTTCCTTACAAAACCTGAATCAAACCAGCTATTAAAGGCAATAAAAATAGGTTTCCCCACATAACTATTAAAAAAAACACTCATCCCTTCGATCAATTCTCCCTCGGATATAGCCTCTTCTTGTGTCCATCTTTGTAGATCAAATCCATTGATATGTTTTGCCATAGGATCAATTCTTTCAGGAAAGCTGGGTAAAACTTTTGAGTAATACTGGCCTTTTACCTCTAAATTTTGATTGATTATAATGATCCCGATATCAATCATTTCATGATAGTTAGGATCTAACCCGGTGGTTTCAACGTCCACAATCGCATATAAAGATGATTCTTTAATCTCACCCGTATAGCCATTAGAGAAAAACAGAAGAAAAAATAGTATCAGCAGTGCCTTCATAAATTAAAGGGGACGACCCAAACTATTTACAACATTAAGGTTATTTATCAATGGATATTGACGAACAATTTTCCACGACTCAATGTCTCCTTGTCCGGTTTCAGCAATAGTAATTTTATCCAAAACTAAATACTCAGGAAGAGTCAACAGATGATCAATTACCGCTTGTTTAACAGCCTTATTTTTTAAGCCATAGAACAAACTAATATGAGGGAAAAAATCTTCGCTACTAACCTCTAATAAGTCATCTAAGTTCATTTTTAAGGTATTGAGTTTGTGTGTATTTTCAATCTCAACAAATAATGACTGAAAAAAAAGATCTTTCATACCATACGCTCTTGGTTTTATTGAAAATTGTTTGTTCTTTAGAGCAAAAGTGTCAATTCTCTCTAAAGTGCTTGGACTGAGATCAAAAAAAGGGCCCGATAGGGTCAAATGGAGAATAAAAGACGGTCCTTGAAGCTCATCATGAACTATTCGCTGAGTTTTATTTAAAATTGAGCTAGAAGCTTCATCAAATTGACCCCAAATCCAATAACGTCTTTCAGTGTTTTCATTACTCACAATCTCTGCTCCTGTTATAAAGTAAGAAAAATGATTACACCTAAAAAGATTCGGTAGATGACAAATGGCAACATACCAATTCGATTAACAAATTCTAT
>CAUZCF010000008.1:0-20035 GCA_963578425.1 Gammaproteobacteria bacterium
CAAAAAGAATTTGGTCTAGCAGGCTGTCCGAATATATTACCTTTTGGGGTCGCTATGGTGGGGCCTGTTATCTACACTTTTGGAAATGAAGAGCAAAAGAAGAGATTCTTACCGGACATATTAAGTTTTGATACCTGGTGGTGCCAAGGTTATTCAGAAGCAGGATCAGGGTCTGATTTGGCTTCCCTAAAAACCAAAGCTGTAAGAGAAGGTGATGATTACATTGTCAATGGATCCAAAACATGGACGACTTTGGCTCAACATGCAGATTGGATATTCAATCTAGTAAGAACTGAAACAACAGAAAAAAGACAGGAAGGTATTTCATTCCTTCTCATTGATATGAATACTCCGGGTGTTGAAGTGGAACCAATTATTACAATTGATGGTGCGCATGAAGTGAATAGTGTTTTTTTTACTGATGTGAAAGTACCTGTCGAGAATTTGATTGGTGAGGAAGGTAAAGGTTGGACTTATGCTAAATTTTTATTAGCCAATGAACGTTTTGGTATTGCAGTTGTTGGTGCTGAAATTCGGCAGTTGAATAAATTAAAGCAGATAGTTTCAGAATTGGATAACCCAGCTTTGTCTAGGAAAGTTAAAGAGGTAGAGATTGATATTTCTGCCCTGGAAATGCTTGGCTTAAGGATGTTGTCGGATATAGAAACTAAAGGACATCCAGGTCCTGAGTCCTCTATATTGAAAATTCGCGGCACAGAGATTCAACAACGATTGACTGAATTATTTATCGAAGCTTCTGGAGAGTACGCTCTTATTTATCCAGGGCCTCATGGTCATCTTGATAGCTCAAAGCCAAGCGGCCCTGACCATGTTGCAAAATCACTTTCTAAGTATCTTAATTATCGTAAGACCTCAATTTATGGTGGCAGCAATGAAATTCAGAAAAATATAATTTCTAAGATGATATTGGGTCTATAGCTATGAATTTAAATTTTTCAGATGAACAAAAAATGCTTAGAGAACAGATACAGAAATTCTGTGAGTCAGATTATTCTTTTGAAAAAAGAGAGGAAATTATTAAATCGGGAGAAGGTTTCGATAGAGATTTTTGGAATCTGTTTTCAGAACTCGGTTGGTTATCTCTACCTTTCAATGAAGACTCAGGCGGATTTGGGTACGGTCCAGTTGAACTTTCAATTTTATTCGAAGAATTTGGAAAGGTTCTTGTTGTCGAACCTTATCTAAGCACAGTGGTTCTGTCAGGTTACATTATTGATAATTCTTCTTTTAGTCGTCGTATTGAGCTTGTTGAGGCTATTACATCAGGCAAAAAACATGTATCACTGGCCTATATCGAATCAAACCAAAACTTTGATCACTCTGACCCTCAAACCTTAGCTGTTGATGAAGGAGATAATATTATTGTTAACGGTAAGAAATCATTGGTTCTAAACGGTAGTAATGCAGATCATTTAATAGTCTCGGTCAGCTATCAAGATGAACAGGCGTTGATCTTAATTGATAAGCAACAGTCCGGAGTATCGTCCAATGAGTACCCGACTATTGATGGGCAGACGTGTGCAGAAATAAGCTTTAAGGATGTTAATGTTTCTAATGAAGCCATTCTTGCAAAGAGCTATGAAGCTGAAGAACTTCTTAATGAGGCCATTAATCTTGCAACGCTTTGCGTCAGTGCAGAGAGCATCGGTTGTATGACATCGTGTTATCTCAAGACCGTTGAATACACCAAGGGCAGACAACAGTTTGGTCAACCCATCAGCAAATTCCAGGTGCTTCAACATAGAATGGTGGATATGTTTATAGAGACAGAGGTGTGTAAGTCGCTTTTATTTAAAGCTATGCTTGAATGTGATTCTAATGAAGACACTAAGACCCAGTCAGTTTCGGCTCTAAAATATCAAATTGGTACTTCTGGGAAATTAGTTTCTCAAGAAGCGGTTCAACTTCATGGTGCAATGGGTGTCAGTGATGAGATGCTGATAGGTCATTATCTTAAGAAGTTGGTAGCTATAGATGCTTTATTTGGCAATGCTGATTATCATCTGCGTAAGTACTCAAAATAAAAATGAGATTACGGAATAGAATTCCACCACCTATCATTACTCTTACCTTTATCCTTCTCAGTTTTTGGTTAACTAATTATCTTCCTAAACTAGCATTTAATTATCAGGGGTTGTTATCTCTGCTAATGATCTTAATTGGATTAATCATCATTGTTATAGGAGTTAAAACATTCAATAAGAGCGACACCACAATCAATCCTCTCAACCCAAGGGAAGCATCACATTTAGTGACTAACGGTGTATTCAGTTATACGAGAAACCCTATGTATCTAGGAATGGTAATTATTTTGTTAGGGGTCACTGTTTATAATGGCGTTTACATAGGGATAATTATCCTACCGTGTTTTATTCTCTACATAACAGAATTCCAAATAAAACCTGAAGAAGAAGCCATGGAAGAAATATTTGCAGGCGACTATACAGATTATTTAAAAAGAGTGAGGAGATGGTTATAGAATAAATCATAATCAAAGCACTGTTTAAGGAAAAAATAGCAAATGCACCTTGAGCCTTTTCAACACTTGGCAACTATAGCCATAATATTTCTTAAAACTTGATGGACATTTTATTAAAGATACACATCTGTACTGGAACCATTGCTGTGATCACCGCTGTGCTTGTGGTTAATATCGATACTGAGCCCTGATGGATTTTCTGGATTCTACCGACACTCTTAATTACTCCCGTGATTATATGGTGGAACAAAAAAGTGTTAAATTAACATTTCAGAAAATAACTGGTGCCACTAAGTGCTCGAATTTTTAACTATTGCCATTCTTCATTTATTTGCTGTAGCCAGTCCAGGGCCTGATTTCTTATTGGTTACCAGACAATGTTTGAGATTTGATCGGACAGTTGCAATTTGGGCGAGTGCTGGAATTGCTACTGGAATTCTATTTCATTCTTTTATAGCAATTACCGGAGTTACTTTGATCATATCCTCCAACCCTGAGGTCTTTAAATGGTTAAAGGTTTTGGCATCAATCTATATTGCTTATTTAGGTTATCTATCAATATTTAAATCATCGACATCAGTTAGCGACGAAGATAAAAAAGATAATGAGAATTATGTTGGCTCATTTACGCTAGGTTTAATTACAAATATTTTAAATCCTAAGGCTATTTTATTTTTTATCACAGTCTTTACCGCAGTTGTGGATGTATCAACCACTCGATTATTACTTGGTCTTTACGGGTTATACATGTCGATCACAACCTTCATTTGGTTTACTGGTATCTCTTACATCTTTTCAAATCAAGGGCTGAGAGATAGATATAAACAATTCATTCCATTCTTTGAAAAGGGCATTGGAATAGTGCTTATTATTATTGCTGTTGGATTAATTTTATAACAATGGGGTTTAATCTCCTTTTTTCATTGATCTCAGATGTCTATAATTGTTCTTCTATTATTTAGATACGGAAATTATTTAGCTAATGAATAAAGAATTTAAAAACTTTATCAATCGTTTAGAAAAAAGCAAAGACTCTTTCAGAACCAATGCGACTGAAAAGAGACATCATACTGGGTATCGAACAGCTAGAGAAAATTTAAACGATTTAGCCGACCCTGACAGTTTCCTAGAATTTGGTGAGTTCGCTGTGGCTGCTCAAAGAAGTCGACGAGACTATGATGAATTGCAAGCAGAAACAGCTGCTGATGGAATTCTGACTGGGTTTTGCACAATCAATGCTGGACAGGTTAATGAGAACAGAGCAGATGTCGTTGCCATAGTTTATGATTACTCTGTTTTGGCAGGTACTCAGGGGTTCTTTCATCATCAAAAATTAGATCGTATTACTGAGCAAGCTGAGAAGTTTAATTTACCCATAGTTATCTTTACTGAAGGCGGTGGCGGTCGTCCCGGAGATGTGGATGTTACTACTCAAATTGCTGGACTTCATATCCCGTCTTTTTCTACCTGGGCAAGGTTGTCTGGTCATTGCCTTAAGATTGCTGTTAATAATGGTTATTGTTTTGCTGGAAATGCTGCTCTTTTTGGGTGCTCTGATTTTCGGATTGCAACAAAGAGTTCTTGGATTGGTATGGCCGGTCCGGCCATGATCGAAGGTGGAGGCTTGGGTGTATTTGATCCAAAAGAAATTGGACCAGCTGATGTTCAAGAGCAAAACGGTGTTATTGATATTGTTGCTGAAGATGAACAAGAAGCCACTTTGATTGCTAAAAAACTATTATCTTATTTTCAAGGTCCAGTTGAAGACTACGCATGCAATGATCAAGCTAAATTAAGAGACATCATTCCTGAAGACCGACGCTGGGCATACCCAATAAGAGATATTATTGAGTTACTGGCTGACACAGACTCCTTTTTAGAGCTAAGGAAGAATTACGGAAGAAGCATCATCACTGGATTTATCAGAGTCGAAGGGCAACCGATGGCCCTTCTAGCCAGTGATTGCCAACAATTAGGTGGAGCAATTGATTCAGAGGCGGCAGAAAAAGCAGCTGAATTTTTAACAACATGTAATGCACATTCTCTACCGGTGGTTGTTCTTGCTGATACCCCTGGCTTTATGGTCGGCCCTGATAGCGAAGAACAAGGCGCAGTGAGGAGAATGGCCAAGTTATTCAAAGTTGGTGCCAGTTTACAGACACCGGTCGTAGCAGTTTTCCTTAGAAAAGGCTATGGATTAGGAGCACAAGCATTAGTTGGTGGCAGCCTCCATGATCCTGTCTATACGGCGGCTTGGCCCACAGCTGAATTCGGTGGTATGGGCTTAGAAGGAGCAGTTAAATTAGGTTTTAAAAAAGAACTAGAGGCAGAGATCGATAACGATAAAAGAGAAGCTCTGTATAATGAACTGGTGGCACAGGCATACGAACAAGGGAAAGCAATAGAAGCAGCAGCACATCTTGAAATAGATGCTGTTATTGACCCAGTAGATACTAGATCGACTATATCTAAAGCCATTAACATGGCACTGAATAAAAAAAGCTAATGATGACAAATAAAAAGCTAACAATTTTAACCTGCATGGATTCGAGGCTGGATCCTATAAATATCTTTGGTATTGCACAAGGAGAGGCTCATATCATCCGCAATGCAGGCGGAAGAGCAACTGACGATGCACTGAACTCTATGATAGTGTCTCAAAAAATTCTAGGCACTAAGGAGTTTTGGGTAGTTCATCATACTCAATGCCTTATGGGCAACCTAACAGATGATTTGATGTCTGAGCTGCCTGATAGTTTAAGAAAAAGTGCTTTCTTAGATCTGGAGCAGAGCGTGATTGATGACATCAAATTAATTAAGAGTCATGAGTTATTACCAGATGATATTCAAGTCAGAGGTTTTGTTTACGATCTTGAGCAAAATGAGCTTAAACCAATTATCTAAACCATGAGATTACCTATATTCCAAGTGGACGCCTTTACCGATAGGCTGTTTTCAGGCAATCCCGCTGCAGTTATCCCGATGTCAGGTTCTTTATCAGAAGAGTTGATGCAGTCTATTGCACTAGAAAATAATCTCTCTGAGACAGCTTTCATTGATTTGTCCAAGCAACCCTATGATATTCGTTGGTTTACACCAACCACAGAAGTAGATTTATGCGGCCATGCAACATTGGCATCAGCAAAGGTATTGTTTGATGAAGTTCTTGACCAGTCAATCGATGAAATAAATTTTCAATCAAAATCTGGTGCATTACGAGTGTTTAAAAAAGATAATCTGATTTTTCTTGATTTTCCTTCCGACTCATCTACAGAAGTCTTAGACAAAGCTTTTGTAAAAGATCTTTTAGGTTTTGAGCCCAATCATCTGTTCAAAGGCAGCGACGATTATCTTGCTGTTTTTACTAGCGAGGACATTATTAAAAATTTGAAGCCCAACTTTTCAAAGATCTCTCAAATCAATTCTCGAGGTTTGATAGCCAGTGCACCAGGTGATCAAGTTGATTTTACTTCACGATGTTTTTATCCACAGCTTGGTGTTAATGAGGACCCTGTTACCGGATCTGCTCACACATTAATGATCCCTTATTGGAGCAAAATCTTGGGTAGAGATGAGATGGTTGCGCAGCAGTTATCTAAGAGAGGGGGAATCTTATATTGTGAACATAAAGAAGAACGAGTCCTGATTGGTGGTAAAACAGCTATATATATGAGTGGTAAAATTAACCTCTAAGCTTTAGCTTTAAAATACATTTGATTTTTTTCTTTTTACTCTTTAATTTCAACTGTTCGAGTAAATAATTCTACAGGAGCAAATTATGAAAAAAATTATCATATCTTTAACGGTGTTACTCATGACTCCATTAATAGCCCAAGCTGATCATCATGAAACTTCAGGACCTGGTGAAGGAAGTTTTACAACATTCATGGTTCAAGCACCAGATGTCTCAGCCTATATTAAATATTTAAAAAGTAATCCAGAGCTTTTTAGTGGATTTAACGCTGCTGCTGCTGGTGTTTGTGTAACTATAACAGGCCAGGATTATCATGGAGAAATGTTCGTTTGGAGTGCTTATTCTGATGTAGCAGGGGCCATGACAGAAACCACAGCTTATGATCCTGATAAAGCACCAAGAGAATTAGCAAAACTCAGAACCCCTAAATATAGAGTGGCATGGAAGCCGTTAAAATCATTTGTTTTAAGTCCTGGCTTTGAACGAGTGACGCGTGTAAAAATTAAACCTGAAAACGTTCCCGCTTATATCGCTGCAGCAACCAAGCTCGAAGCAGCAATTAGAAATGCCGGCCATGATTTTAATATGGGTATTTTCCAACCTCTTGGCGGAGGCGTTCATGAAACAGGAACTTTCTTATTGCGAGGCATATCACCGAATTCTACCGAAGCCGGTAGACTCATTGACGAGTATTTTGCAGGAGCAGAATGGGGGCAGCACTACCTTAAGGCTAGCTCACTCATCGATGAGGTTGTGAGAGACACTTACGAATCATGCCAGCAAATTTATACTGCTGAACAATAAGATTGATTAGCGATACAAAATATTTTATTAGGAGAAAAATTAAATGAAAAAATTATACTGTTTATTAACTATAACTTTTATGTTGTGTCCAAGTGTTTATGCAAGCTCTCATTCACACTCGCACGATGACTCAGATCATAAGCATTATAGTAATCAAGAGATAATGGAAATAGCGATGTCAGCGGCTCCAAAAAATATCAGCGACAAGGCAACCATTATGGCATCAGACGGAGCTATTTTAAAAGAAGGAAGTAATGGATGGGTGTGTATGCCTGGAACTCCACCTAATGAAAATGTCAATCCAATGTGTGTTGATCCAGCCTGGCAAAACTGGTTACAAGCTTGGGTGAATCAAGATGACTATGATTCTGAATCAGCCTCATTCGGAGTGTCTTATATGTTAGTAGGTGATATTCCTGTGGATAATAATGCACCATTTAATCAAGACCAAAGCAAAGGCGTCTGGGTAGCAGAAGGACCTCATCTTATGCTGCTTCTACCAGAAAGTTTAATGAAAGATCTCCCTAGAGATCCATACGCAGGTGGTCCCTATGTGATGTTTGAAGGTAGTGATTTTGTTCATGTTATGGTACCTCTAGAGGTAACTCAACCCTTAAAGTAAGCTAACTTCATTGATAGAAAAGGACTTTAAACCTCAATTAAGTCCTCTAGAAATGCTCGAGTTGGGCATTTTTGGAGGATGGTATTTTAAAGGTGATATTTCTGAATATCTGAAGGAATGGTTTGTCAGTGCTAAAATTAGTCGCACTGGATTTGATTCAACACTGAATTATTTTAAAGTAGCTTCTGGGCAAGCTATGTCTGTATGGAAAGAGAAGGGTTGAATTACCCCTGAAGACCCTTTGGGTTGGTTTCAATGGTATTGTCGATATTCTTTGGGACGTAGAATCTCAGAGGTGGATGAGTTTCAAATGAAGTGATGGAAAGCCTTTGGACCTAGACACATTGGTGGCATAAAAAAAAATTGTGAGCTGCACGATATTTGGTGTCGACCTAAGCAAAGGCAAGCTCTTTTACAATGGGCTTATAACCCCTTTATTTAAAATATAGATAAGTTGAAAAATTTATGTTTTATTAATTGTATTGATATTTTTTTACTTGGGGGAGATCTTAATGTTTTCAATTAAAAAGCCAGTTTTAGTAGGTGTTTTGTCTATTGCCTTTCTAATTCCAAACTCTAATTATGCAAGCACAATCATCCATGCTGGAAAACTGATTGATGGTAAAGCAAATACTGTTCAGTCAAAAATGACGATTGTGATTAACGATAATCTCATTACCGACGTAATAAAGGGTTATAAAAATCCTAAAGACGACGACACTTACTTGGATCTAAAGGACCATACAGTTCTTCCAGGATTGATGGATATGCATGTTCATTTTGGGGGCGAATACCAATCAAAAGCAGAACGACCTTCTAAAGTTGAGAAAGAGATGCAAGCTATTCTTGCGACTCAACATGCTAGAGTTACTTTCCATGCTGGTTTCACAACTGTAAGGCAAGTTGGAGATAGCGGTATGGTTGCTATTAGTCTTAGAGATGCTATCAATCAAGGCAAAGTTGTTGGCCCAAGAATACACACCTCTGGAAAAAGTTTAGCCACCACCGGCGGTCACGCAGATCCGACTAATGGCAGAGCTGCTGATGCTTATCACTATCCGTTACCAGAGGATGGGGTTGTTAATGGCCCTTATGAAGTCTATACAGCTGTAAGACAAAGATATAAAGACGGAGCTGATGGCATAAAAATCACAGTTACAGGTGGCGTATTAAGTGAAGCTAAATCAGGTGATAACCCTCAGTTTACTCAAGAAGAAGTTAATGCTGTTGTAACTGCTGCTAAAGACTATGGAATGTGGGTTGCGGTTCATGCACACGGCGCAGAAGGAATGAAGCGTGCTATTCGAGCTGGCGTTGATTCTATAGAACATGGGACCTTCATGGATGAAGAAGCCATGGAACTTATGATTGAAAATGGAACTTATTATGTGCCAACAATTTCTGCTGGGGAGTTTGTCGCAGCAAAATCTAAAATAGATAATTATTTTCCAGAAATAGTTAGGCCTAAGGCAGCTAGTGTTGGTCCACAAATCAGCAATACTTTTTCTAAAGCTTATAAAAAAGGCGTAAAAATTGCTTTTGGTACTGATGCCGGTGTCCAGCCTCATGGAACCAACTGGGAAGAATTTGTTTTCATGGTAAAAAATGGAATGCCTGAAATGGAAGCCATTCAATCTGCCACCATGGAAACTGCAAAACTTTTAAGGATTGATGATAGGTTAGGGTCGATAGAAACAGGGAAAATAGCTGATATTATTGCAGTTAAAGGAGATCCTATAGAAGATATTTCAGTGCTCAAAGACGTTGCTTTAGTTATTAAGGACGGTAAAGTCTACAAGTAGATTTCAAAAAATGATCACAGGGCCTTTTGACTCATTAAGAGAGTATATAAATACTCTGGAAGCTAATGATCGACTGATCAGAATTAAGCAAATGGACCAAGATAAGTATGAGGCCACAGGCTTTGCTTATCGATTAGTTAAAGAGTTTGGATACGATCTTGCTCCGGCTTTTCTAATTGAAAAAATAAGGATAAATAATCAATGGGTGAATGGCCCTGTGATAGGTAATCTTTTTGGTGGTTGGAATGCTGAAGCATTAATTTATGGTGTTGAAAATTTAGGTAAGTCACAACAAAATTCTCGTATTAAAACCTTTAAGCACCTCGAAAAACTTCATAAAGAAAATAATGGATGGCCTAAAATATCACCCGTCACAATAGATAATCAAAACGCACCTTGTAAAGAAAACATAGTGTTAGGTGCAGATGTTAATATTTTGAAGTTTCCTTGGTTGCAGACAAATCCTGCTGATGCCGGAAGATATATTAATGCAGCCACTATATTTATTGAAGATGAAGAGCTTGGAAGAAATGTTGCCACCTATCGTTGTCAGGTTAAGGGCAAGAATAAAATTGGTTTTAATGCTGAGATTAGGCAAAACGCTTGGAGTTTTTTAACTAAGATGAAAGAGAGGGGGCAAACTACAGCATCTGTGGCTATTGCTAATGGAGTAGACCCAATAACTTTTACACTGGGTGCTTCAAAGATTGCTAAATTGGGAGAAGATGAACTCGATTACGCTGGCGGTATCAGAGGTAAGCCAGTAGAAATGGTGAAATGTGAGACCAATAATATTTTAGTTCCTGCGCAATCTGAAATTGTTTTAGAAGGCGAAATTCCTCTCGATAAGATGGAGGAGGAGGGTCCATATGGAGAAATGTACGGGTTTATGGGATTAAAGAAAAATGAGAATTTTTATATGGAAATTAAAGCCATTACTCATAGAACTAATCCTTGGGTTGTTAATTCTTTTGCTGGGGTAACAAAAATATCTCCAAGTATTCTTCAAACGGTAGGCAATTTTATAGATTACAAAACCTTTATTCCTAATCTGATTGATATTTACCGGCCAGCTGAGAGCACGGGAGTGTTAACCGCTAGCATCAAGAAAGATAAGTCAGGGCAAGGCATGGAGGCAGGAAAAATTCTTGCTGAGAAAGATTTCTTTGCAAAAATGATTATTGTTGTTGACGAAGATGTTGATGTGTATGACAAAGGGGAGATATTCCAAGCTCTTGGTACACGCTGGCAACCTTATCCTGCCTCAAAGATTATAGAAAAGATGAGAGGCATGCCTCTAGATGCAAGTGCTCCTGAACGTTTTAGCACCAGTAAAATCATCATAGATGCAACTAGACAACTCAAAGACGAAGGCGGGCCACCTGTTTGGCCAGATATTTCCAAAGTAATGTTAGAAGAGATGAGTCCGGAAACTACTGAGTTAGTTGATGAAAATTGGTTAAAATACTTTGAAGACAGTAATGACTAATAACCATAAAATTCATTTAATAGGTGTTCCAGGATCTCCTTACACTAGAAAAATGTTAGCTTTACTGAGGTTTAGGCATATCAATCATCTTGTCACTTGGGACCATCCACTCAATATTCTAAAGAAAAATAACATTGAGCCACCCAAGCCTGTTTTGTTGCCAGTTTGTTTATTTGAAGGGGATGAGGGTGTTATAGCAAAATGCGACTCAACACCAATTATCAGAGATCTTGAAAATGACTTTACTGAAAGAAGTGTCATTCCGAGCAATCCGGTACTTAGTTTTTTGAACTATCTTATTGAGGATTTTGCAGACGAATGGGTAACAAAATATATGTTTCATTACAGATGGCATTTCAAGAAAGATATAAATAATGCTGGTGATTGGCTTCCTTTTTTGTATGGAACTAATACTGATCAGGAAACTTATTCAACCTTAAGAGATTATATTGTAGATGCACAAACTAGTAGATTATGGGTTGTTGGATCCAATGAAACCACTGCCCCAATTATTGAAGCAAGTTATCTCAGAATCTTAGGTATCCTAGAAAAAATATTAGCAAAACAATCTTTTCTGTTTGGTGATCGTCCATCATCTGCTGATTTTGGAATATTTGGACAACTGACACAATTAGTCAATGTTGATCCTACCTCACGAGCTCTTGCAGAGAAGCAGTCAATGAGAACAGTTGCCTGGGTAGATCTCATGGAGGATCTTAGTGGTATCTCAGATAATACTCAATGGATGAAACCTGAGAGTGTGCAACCAATTTTAAATGATTTATTGATCGAGATAGGTAAAACATACGTCCCTGCCATGTTGGCAAATGCTGAAGCTATATCAGCAAATCAGGACACATGGAGTAATCAAATTTGTGGATCAGACTGGAGCCAGAAAACCTTTCCTTATCAAGCCAAGTGTCTCAACTGGGTCAGAGAAGAATTTAATCGGTTGAATCAAGAAGATAAAGATCTTGCAGTGTCTTTATTAAAAGATACAGGCTGTGAGAACCTTTTCAAGGAGTGAAATAGTGAAAGTTTTAAGAACGCCTAATAAATATTTTAAAAACATTAAAGATTATCCTTTCGAGCCAGTTTATACATCCATTCAAACCAAAGATGGAACAGAGATTAGGGTGCATCATATTGATGAAGGCCCAAGAAATGGGCCTATACTTTTAGCAATGCATGGCCAACCAGTTTGGAGCTACCTTTATGCAAGAATGATCCCGATTCTTAATGAAGCAGGCATTAGAGTCATTGCTCCTGATTTAGTTGGATATGGAAAATCAGATAAGCCCGCAGCAAGAGAAGATTACTCATACCAAAATCAAGTTGACTGGATGAGTACCTGGTTGGAGAAGAATAACTTTAAGAATTTAACCTTTTTTGGTCAAGATTGGGGAGGACTCATTGGTCTTAGGATGATTGCACAAGACCCAGACAGATTCATTAAAGTATCAATGGGCAACACTGGCTTACCATACAACCCAGACACACCCCAAGAAGTTATTAATCAGGTAAAAGCATTCAGGGGTAGTGATTTAAAACTAACACCAATGAGCGTGGCTAAAGAGATTCGTCAAATGGATGGGCAAAGTTTATCTCAAGATAAATCTCAGAAGTCACACCCTGCATTGAAATTTATGTATTGGCAAAAATTTTGTTGGGATACAGAAAATTTACCAATAGGCTTCCTTAACACCAGCATGATGGAAAAAAGATCAAAATTTGTTTTGTTGGGTCAATATATTTTTCATCGACTAGGTTTAAATAATATATCTCCGTTCAGAACAGATCTTTCAAAAGCCTATGATGCACCATTTCCTAATGCGAGTTACAAAATGGGACCAAGAGCTATGCCAAACCAGGTTCCAATATTCCCAGATCAATCTCTGGATGCACAAAGAATCGCAAGAGAATTCTTTGCAACCTCAACGATTCCATTCTTATCAGTGTTTGCTGGTGATGATCCAGTTACCAATGACATTGAGAGGGATGTATTAAAAATGGCACCTAATGCAAAAAGTGCTCCACATATTGGAGGTGGGCATTTTTATCAGTGGACTAGACCAAAGCAATTATCTAAGATTTTAATAGATTTTATTAAGGAGTAGTTATGAAAGTGGAAAACAAATTAAGACCAAATGCCAAACAAATGGCTGGATTTCTGCTTGGCGATACAAAAACAATCATCCACATGGTTAATTTATTAAAGTTTAAAAATAAAGCCGATTATAAAGACGGGCGACAAACTGACCTAACTGGAGAAGAAGCTTACCGAATATACGCAAAAGAAGTTCAAGAACATCTTCGAAAAGTGGGTGGAAAAATGATATTTAGTGGTGAAGTGAGTCGATTAGTTCTTGGAGAGGTTGAAGAGCTCTGGGATTGGGTTGCAATTGCAGAATACCCTAACAAAAAAGCTATGCGATCCATGATTATGAATAAGGAATATCAAAAAAGTGAAGAGCACCGAAGCGCCGGCTTAGCAGGTCAATTAAATTTAGAAACCAGGCCGCATCAATGAAATTAGGGAAGTACATCATTGCTGTAGTGATTTTAATTCTTATAGCAATTGTAATTTTAACAAGACTGCCTAGTGTGCAAGATAGACTTATGATTGTTGGAGTTAATGATGCGATAAGCTCTTCTATAGATTTGCATGATGACTCGCTAACTGCCTTAGTGTGTGGTTCTCGTGCGCCATTACCAAATCCGAATAGAGCTGAAGCATGTATCTTAATAAATGCAGGTGGAAATTATTATGTGGTTGATGTTGGTGATGGCAGTGTTAGTAATTTAAGGGACTGGAGAATTGATGGAAGCAAGATTAAAGCCACATTACTCACCCATCTTCACTCAGATCATATTGCTGATCTTGCAGATTTGCATATGGCCACTTGGATCACACAATCTAGACCAAAAAAATTAGATGTATTTGGTCCAGCTGGAGTTGAGTTGGTTACACAAGGGTTTGAAGATGCATATCAACTAGATTACCAATACAGAAATGAACATCATGGCAATGAAGTTGCTCCTCTCGAGGTTGCAGGCTTTGATCCTCATCCGATTGATTTATCAAACCCGGTAATTATTAATAAAAACGGTTTAAAGGTTACAGCTTTTGCAGTTCCACATGATCCAGTAAAGCCTGCTTTAGGCTATCGCTTTGATTATAAGGGTCGGTCCATTGTGATAAGTGGGGACACCAAGTACAGCGAAAATCTAATTAAAAACGCCGAAGGCGCTGATGTACTATTCCATGAAGCTCAAGCAAATCATATTTTAAAAATCATGGAGGATGCAGCCAATAATGCTGGCCGCCCTTTGGGAGCAAAGATTTTTCAAGATATTTTGACTTATCACACCACTCCTGAGGAAGCTGCCAAAGCAGCAAATCTTGCTAATGTAGACCACTTAATTTTCTATCACTTGGTTCCTGCTCCATTAAATAGCTTAATGGAGACAGTTTTTTTTCGAGGCGTCAATAAAATAAGAAAAGAATGGACTGCTGCAGAGGATGGCACTATGGTCAATTTACCAATAGACAGCGATGAAATAATTATTTCAAACATTAATTAATTTGAAACCAACTCATGAATACTTTATGGGGCTTGCTCTAGAGCAAGCTAAAAAAGCTGAAATCAATGGCGAAGTCCCTGTTGGTGCAGTCTTTATTGATGATGATCAGGTCATAGCAGAGGCTGGCAATGCATCAATTATTTTAAATGATCCCACAGCTCATGCAGAGATCATAACACTTAGGGAGGCAGCAGAAAAAAAAGGGAATTATAGGTTGGGAGGAACCCTTTTTGTAACCCTAGAACCTTGTATCATGTGCATGGGAGCATTAATCCATGCTCGAGTAAAGAAACTAATATTTGGAGCTTATGACCCTAGATCTGGAGCAGCTTTATCTGTCTATAACTTCTCAGATTCCCCTCATCTTAATCACCGAATTGAGGTTAAAGGGGGTATTTTAGAGAGAGAGTCTCAGTTATTACTTAAAGATTTTTTTAAAGCTCGACGCTAAGGAGTTATAGATTAGTCTGTAAATGTTCCAAGGTTTAAAACTTAATACTGGAAAGCCAATATAGATATATTCATCGTCTTGTGGATAGGGCAATCTCTTTAAAATTAAGATGATTAAATTCAAATATGCCCCCAGGAGTCAATGAATTTGAAACTTGCTGGCGCCAGTCATAATGCATACCTATATTGCCTGATTTGGGTGGATTAACTTTAAAAATAACAGTGTAGTTTTGATCCACAGCCCCAGGTAATTTAATGTTCTGCGCGTAATGAAGATTATCTGACATGTTCAAATGAGGCATTAGATTAACTGTTAATGTTTTATTAGTTTTTTCGTTAGCAATCACCGCTGTAACGTCTAGATAAGCCACATGCCCTCCAACTGGAGATCCTGAAGGTGCATTGTCAGACCAGTTGGCAATTACCTCTAAATGAATATCAGTTTCATCCTCATTGAGAGAAAATTTAGCACCTTGAACATCATCCTTAATTCCACCTTCAAATATTAAGTCAATCCCAGGTTTTATTGAGGATTCACCAATAATCATTTCTGGTAATGCATTTAACTCTATGGCGAAAAGCCCTATAAGAAGAGATAAAAAATAATGTCTACTTTTAATTTTCATTGTTTACTTCCTTTAACTGGTCAGGTAGAAAATACCTAACAAAATCAGAACAGTTGATATGGTGCCTTTAATGATAAAAAACAAGACTGATCCTTTTATGGTGTAATTCAGGATCTTTTTTTTATTCGATTTTAGCTTTTCTAACAACTCAAAAACTCATGATTCATTTAAATTAATATACATAATAATGATAATCATTATCATTTCAATTAATTTTTTTTAAAGGAGCTAAATTAGTAAGTGAATTATAGTTTTTATTAGATTTTTCCAGCACGATAATAACCCTCTAAATAAAATTCTAGGTTATAATTCGATTTATATTTATTGATAGTTTGATCAAACTCAATGGCAAAAAAAAACCTGTATAAAATTACTTTTAGCAATCAAGGTAAACTCTATGAGATTTATGCTAAAAGTGTATCTAACAGTAATTTACTTGGATTTATTGAAGTAGAGTCATTGGTTTTTGGAGAAAAAACTTCTTTGGTTATTGACCCATCAGAAGAAAAAATAAAAACGGAATTTGAAGGGGTAAAGCGCACCTACATACCGATGCATTCTGTTTTGAGAATAGATGAAGTTGATAAAGAAGGTGTGAGCAAGGTCAGCAAAGCAGAGGGCAATAATGTTACACAACTATCTAACACTGTATTTGTCCCTGATGGTAAGTCAAAAACTTAATTATTTAGTTCAGGAGTGAATAATGCTCACCATTGAAGGGCCACCATCTCACTCACCTTATCGACTTAATCAACTGTTATCTGAGCTGCAGAATATTGATTCATCCATCACCTTAATCGGTGCTCGATATATACATTTTATTGATAACAGCAAAGACTTCACTGACAGGGATTATGATGTCTTGAATCCGCTACTAAGCTATGGACCTGATTGGGATCTTGGCGCAACTAAAGGCGATAAAATAATAGTTATTCCTAGGATTGGCACCACCTCTCCATGGTCTAGTAAAGCCACTGATATAGCTCATGGTTGTGGATTGTCCAACATCAATAGAATCGAGCGAGGATTGATCTACACATTAGTTGGCTTAACTAATGATGAACGTCTAAGAACTCGTTGTGTTGCCGTACTCTATGATCGCATGACTCAGCAAGCGATAACACAATTTGATCAACTTGATAGGATGTTTGATATTGATCAGCCTCAATCATTTACAACAATCTCAATATTGTCTGAGGGAATCAAGGCTTTGGAAGCAGCAAATATTCAACTAGGTTTAGCACTTAACAATCAGGAAATGAATTATTTGCTAGAACAATTCAAAATTCTCGAAAGGGATCCAACCGACGCCGAATTGATGATGTTTGCTCAAGCCAATTCTGAACATTGTCGCCATAAGGTTTTTAATGCTGAATGGACCATAGATGGACAGCCAGAACAATTCAGTCTGTTTGATATGATCAAACACACTCACCAATCAAATTCTGAAGGCGTCCTGTCAGCCTATAAGGATAATGCTGCTGTCATGAGTGGGGGTCAAGGGCATTGGTTTATGCCATCAACTAGCGACCAGAGCTATTCATTTATTGAAGACAATATCCACACTATGATGAAGGTGGAGACCCATAATCATCCCACAGCCATATCACCCTATCCTGGTGCTGCTACAGGATCAGGAGGAGAAATTAGAGATGAAGCAGCTACCGGCAGAGGCGGAGTGCCTAAGGCCGGTTTAACAGGTTTTGCGGTGTCTCATTTAAGAATACCCGGCTACATTCAACCTTGGGAGAGGAGCATTGGCAAACCGGACCGAATTGCTTCTGCACTTGAAATTATGACAGAGGGCCCCGTTGGCGGAGCCTCTTTCAACAATGAGTTTGGTCGGCCAAATATTCTCGGGTTTTTTAGAACGTTTGAGTTTTCTGAGAATCAAAGTGCGAGCAACTCGTGGGGTTATCATAAACCTATTATGATAGTCGGAGGATTGGGTAATATATCTGAATCTTCTGTTAACAAGCTAGACACAGTAAAAGACTCCTTAATTATTGTCTTAGGGGGACCATCCATGCTCATAGGATTAGGAGGCGGTTCTGCGTCATCTCTTAATGCTGGGGTCAGCAATGAGGATTTAGATTTTGCTTCAGTTCAAAGAGATAACGCTGAGTTGGAAAGGCGAGCCCAAGAAGTCATCAATCGATGTTTTAGTCTAACGTTAGACACAGAATACAAGGGAGAGAATCCGATTCTCCTTATTCATGATGTGGGTGCAGGAGGCTTATCAAATGCAGTTCCTGAGATTATAGATCACAGCAAGATGTCTGCAGATTTAGAGTTAAGAAAAATATTTAATGCCGAACCGGGACTGTCACCATTAGAAATTTGGTGTAACGAGGCTCAAGAACGCTATGTTCTTTGCATTGACCCTAAGCACTTAGATTTATTTGATGAGATCTGTCAACGAGAACGCTGTCCGTATGCAGTTATTGGTAAGGTGAATAATCACGGTTATTTAAAAATGAACGACTCACATTTTGATAATTTACCCATTGATATGCCGATGGAAGTACTTTTTGGAAACCCGCCTAAAACTCAATTATCTATAAGTAGAGAATCAATGAGCATGCTTGATGATTCAATGAAGGGTATCTCGGTTCGTGAAGCGTGCGAACGAATTTTAAGATTTCCTACGGTGGCTGATAAAACCTTCTTAATCCATATTGGTGATCGAACGGTTGGTGGTCTAGTTTCTCAAGATCAATTTGTAGGGCCTTGGCAAGTACCAGTAAGTGATGTTGGCGTTACCTTAAAAGACCATTACTCCAAGAAAGGGGAGGCCATGGCAATGGGTGAACGAACACCAGTAGCTACAATCAACCCTCCTGCTTCTGGGCGGCTTGCAGTGGCTGAAGCCGTAACAAATATTTTGTCTGCTCCCGTCAATGAGATTTCTGACATAAAATTATCTGCCAATTGGATGTCATCGATTAAGACAGACTCACAAAAACAGGCTCTGTTTGATACTGTTCAGGCGGTAACTTTAGATTTTTGTAGCAAAATTGGTCTAACTATACCTGTAGGTAAGGACTCATTATCTATGCAGACCACTTGGAGTGAGGAGAACTTAGAAAAAGAAATTACAGCGCCACTATCACTCATTATTTCAGCGTTTGCACCGATTGATAATGTCACAAGGACGATTACTCCACAATTGAAAGTTTCCAATAATAGTTTGTTGATCTTAATTGATTTAGGTCAAGGTAAGAATAGATTAGGTGGATCTTGTCTAGCCCAAGTTTATTCTCGATCATTAGGAGAACCCGCTGATGTGAAAAACCCTTTTTTCTTGAAAGGTTTTTTTAATGCGGTGACTGAATTAAAATCTTTGGATAAAATTATGGCCTATCATGATCGCTCCGATGGTGGGTTGTTTGCCACTCTTTCTGAGATGGCGTTTGCAGGAAATATGGGCATTAACATTGATCTTAAGACGGCCTCGAAAGAAGAAAGTCTCAGCCTGCTATTTGCTGAAGAGGCAGGCGCTGTAATTCAAATTAATTCTTCTGATTTAAAGCTCGTTATGGAGACTTTGAAAAAGTATTCTCTGGATCAATCGGCTGTAGTGATTGGCGAGACCACACCGTCTAAACAAATCACAATTAAGACTAACCATGCTGATGCTGAAATTTTTGATTTAAGAGCATTAAGGGAGATGTGGTCTGAACTGTCTTTTAGGATGCAGTCACTTCGCGATAACCCTGAATCGGCCAAAGAAGCTTTTAATAGTCTACTTGATGATGATGACCCAGGTTCTAGTTCTAAGATTACATTTAGT
The DNA here is from genome assembly GCA_963578425.1 of Gammaproteobacteria bacterium. Classification (GTDB taxonomy): domain Bacteria; phylum Pseudomonadota; class Gammaproteobacteria; order Steroidobacterales; family UBA11654; genus CACPJA01. Next base: position 19,366 of record CAUZCF010000008.1, read on the forward strand.
CAGCCAAATAAAGAGGATTTAATGAAATTTAAAGACCAGCGACCAAAAGTAGCTGTTCTTAGAGAGCAAGGAGTAAATAGTCATGTGGAGATGGCAGTGGCATTCCATAGAGCAGGTTTTGAAGCGGTTGATGTGCATATGACAGATATTATTAGTGGCCGCGTTGGCTTAGATGATTTTAAAGGTTTGGTTGCTTGCGGAGGCTTTTCTTACGGTGATGTTCTAGGAGCAGGGGGAGGATGGGCAAAATCTATATTATTTAACCCTTATGTTAGAAATATGTTTGAGAATTTCTTTAAGCGCCCTGACACTTTTACATTAGGTGTATGCAATGGATGCCAGATGTTATCTCACTTGAGGAATATTATCCCGGGTGCAGATCATTGGCCACGATTTGTTAAGAATTTATCAGAACAATTCGAGGCTCGGTTAAGTTTGGTTGAAGTCACTAAGAGCTCATCTTTATTTCTTAAAGATATGGAAGGATCAATACTGCCAATAGCCACGTCCCACGGGGAAGGGCGAGTTGAGTATCACCATAAAGATGATCACAATCAATTAAACCGACACAATCAGGTCATCGTTAGATATGTTGATAATTATGGACAGTCTACAAATCAATACCCTTCTAATCCGAATGGGTCGATAGATGGTGTTGCAGGATTTTGCT
>CAUZCF010000009.1:0-19163 GCA_963578425.1 Gammaproteobacteria bacterium
GGCAATGATGGCGACAATGGGCAGAAACGTAGCTGTTGTGGCTAAGTTTGAAGTAAGTTCAGTCAAAAATATAATCAAGGCTGTGAACATAAATACCAGCAAAATTAAACTTAAGCCGACAGGCATTGAACTGCCTATCCAAGCTGCAAGCCCGGTGCTCTGTGCTGCTGCGGCTAAGGATAATCCTCCACCAAATAACAAAAGCACACCCCATGGAACTCCTTTCTCAGCATCTTTCCAGTCTAAAAGACTGTCTTTATTATTGTTTCCACTAGGGGTTAGAAATAGGGCGAGACCGCACAGCATGGCAATGCCAGGGTCAGTCAACCCTTCTAGACCAGGAATATTATTTATAGGACCTCTGAATACCCAAAGAAGGGCAGTTATGAGAAAAATAACCAGCACTCTCATTTCAGAAGATTTAATTTTACCAAGACCATTTCTCATAGTGATGATGGTTTCTTGAGTCTCAGTCGATGTTTCAAAATTGACTGGGAATGTTAATTTCGTCAAGGTTATCCATGCTAAAGGCAGGAGCGTTAAACTTACTGGTATGCCTACCTTCATCCAATCGAGAAATGAAATAGACACAGCGTATTGTTCTTCCATAAAACCGTTTAGAGCCATATTTGGTGCGGTGCCGATAAGTGTTGCTATTCCTCCAATATTAGCTGCATAAGCGATACCAAGAAGAAGCGCCACTTGAAAATTAATTTTATCTATTTCACAGAGATCCGACATGGATTCTTTAACCACAGCAATAATGGCTAAGCCAATAGGTAAAAGCATGATTGTGGTTGAAGTGTTCATTATCCACATGCTTAGCAGACAAGAACTGAGCATAAAGCCACCTATAATAGATTTGCCTCTAGTGCCTGTGTATTTTAAAACGTTTAATGCCATGCGTTTATGAAGATTACATTTTTGAATAGCTATGGAGAGAAAAAACCCTCCCAAGAAAAGAAAAATATTTTTATTGGCGTACGGTGCTGCAGTTGATTCAATGTTTGCAACACCTAGTATAGGGAAAAAAACTAAAGGTATTAAGGCTGTAACTGCTATGGGAACAGCTTCTGTAGCCCACCAAATACCCATCCAAACAAAGATTGCTGCTGCTCTTTTAGCTTCTATTGGGAGTGATTCACTGGCTGGTATGACAAGAATTATCAGAGCAGAAACCAAACCTAAAATAAGTCCATATTTTGATTTTTTGTTTTCTGACATAATGCTTAAGTAGTGAAAATCAGGTCATAGAATACTACAGCTTATAATGGAATTCTGATAAGAATTCGATGAATTTTTTTGTTGGTATAGAAAAGGCCACATTCTTTAAAAACATCAAATTTATATTGAATTCTAATTTTGGTGAAAGCTCAGTAATTTGTGAATTTGGCAAAAGGCTGGTTCTTGCAGTGTATTCATCCAAAATGGTGTAACCAAAGCCATTATTGACCAATGATGCGGCCATCTGGTAGTTGTCTGAACTGATGGTTGATTCTAGATGAAGTTTATTTTTCAAGATGTACTGATCTAGTTTCTTACCCAGTGGACTCTTAAAACTTAATTTAATAAAAGGAATTGATTTATATTTTTTGTCCTGATTATTTTTTGGTTCTAGTATCACAAACTTTCCCTTGGCTAAATTTATTATCCCAATTTCTTCATCTTCATTTTGATCTTGAGCTATAGCCACATCAAGTAAGGTGTCAGAAATATTCTTTCTAATTTCAGCGTAGTGATTGCTTGAAAGTTCAAAGTTTACATTAGGGTTCTGCATTTTAAATTGAGCAATGGCTTTAGGGAGAAAGTCTATACCCAGTGAAGGAGTACAAGCCACTCTCAGTCTGTCCACGGGAATTTCTGCTAGACTCTCTGAAATCTCATTGATATCAGTTAGTACATCTTCCATGACTGCAGTGTGTCTATAAAGAATATCGGCTTCAGGTGTTGCTATCAGTCTACGCTTTATTCTTTCAAATAGAGGAAAGCCAATTTGTTGTTCTGCGTGAGCAAGCACTTTACTAACAGAGGGTTGAGATACATTGAGCAACTTTGCAGCAGCGGTTACAGAGCCCGTCTTATACACATTGTTAAAAACCTCTACGTGTCTAAGTCTCATCTTATAATCCCATAATTAATACTATTTGTTTATATTATAACATAGACAAAAGTTATGAATATACAATAAAGTGGAATGATGTGATCACTTAGTATTATTAGTTTTTATGTTATATTCAATTCAACATTTATTATTAAAATATGGGGATATATAAAATGTCATTTATAAGGTTAACAATCTTGTCATTACTCTTATCTGTAGGCAATGTCTACGCACAAGAAGATGCAGCAAGTACATCATCAGGTGAAGTTGAAGAAATTACAGTCACAGGATCGCAAATTAAAGGCGCAAAAATTACCGGCTCACTGCCAGTTTCAGTCATAGCATTTGAAGACATTGAAGCTCTGGGTATTGATTCAGGTGAAGAGTTACTAGAAAACATAGCTGAAAACGGAATGAATCTGTTTAATGAAGCTGAGAATGCTTCAGGTGGTGTTAATGCAGCTAGGGGTGATATGGGTGCTTATAACTTGAGAAACATGGGTACTGGTAACACCTTAACTCTTCTTAACGGTAGAAGATTAGTCAATTCTCCTGGTTATCAAACTGAACTTATTGGTGGTGACTATGTTCCTGCCATTACAGTTAATTCAAATTTGGTTCCAGTGTGGGGTATTGAGAGAATGGAAATTCTACGTGATGGTGCCTCAGCCATTTATGGTGCGGATGCTGTCGCTGGTGTTGTTAACTATGCGATGCAAAAAGATTTCGAAGGGTTTACCTTTAGAACTAAATACGGTTGGTACGATCATTTTGATGCAGAAGATAAAACCTTTACTGCAAAATTTGGTAAAAACTTTAATAACGGTGCCACTAATGTAAGTGTCTTTATGGACTATTATGATAGAGAACCTATAAGGGCACAAGAAGATGCCAGATGGGGAAATTCAGATCATAGACAGTGGACCACATGCGACCTTCCTGATGGCGTGGAAGCCTCAGGTCGTTGCTTAGATGCAGGGTCTCCGTGGGCAAATTCTACTAGCTTTAGAAACACCAGTGCTAATAACTACTATGGTCAGTTTGATATGGTTACTTCCAGTGAACACGGCAGTAGCGACCCATACAACCACGTGTTCACCGATTCGAATGGTGAATTTGAAGTATTCCCTTTAGGGGATACTCGTTGCAGTAACCGATCAAGTCAAGGCGGTGAAGTGTTTGATACCGGTTACGGCACGTGTATAGCTGCGGACGGTAATGGTACAGAACGATATAATCTTTGGGGACATACTGATGCTAGATCAGATTTACAAAGAACTAACATCTTTGTCTATATTAATCATGATTTAGGTAATGGTATAGAATCATTTACTGAACTAGGTTATTACACCTCTGAATATCTTTTAGCTCGGCATCCTTCGGCTCCTTTCTCATCAGTGAAACATAGAGTCGGGCCCGATAATTATTATCTCAATCAAATGACATTAGCAGACGGGACCGCACTGTTTGCTGGAAAACAACTTTACGTGGACAACTACCGATTTGCTGAGAAATTGAGAATGGTTGATGTGGAAAAAGAGACCATTCGTGTGTTGCAAGGTTTTAGAGGCAGTCTCGACGAGTGGGATTGGGAAGGAGCATTTGTTTACTCAAAAGCCACTTCGGATGATATCACTCATGACAGAATTTCTAATAGTCTTCTAAAAGAAGCACTCTGGGATTCAACGCCTGCTGCCTATAATCCATTTAGTGCAGGGGTCGATAGCAACATTGAGAGAACTCTTGTTGATATTTATAGATATGGTGAGAGTTCATTGACTATGTTTGATTTTAAGGTATCCAACAATGAGATCATGGAATTACCAGCAGGGCCGCTTGGGTTAATGTTTGGGATGGAGTTTAGACATGAAAAAGTTAGTGATGATCGAGACCCAAGACTTGATGGAACCATAGACTACTTTGATTATGAGAATGATCATTACCCTGAAGTAAGTGATGCTGTTAACTCTAGTCCGACAGGTGATGTTAGTGGTTCTCGTGATGTAACATCATTATTCGCTGAGGCTCAAGTACCAATAGCAGCAAATGTTAATGCTCAATTAGCTTTAAGGTATGAAGATCTTTCAGACGTGGAACGCACATTGGTTGGTAAGGTTGCCATTGGCTGGGATATAAATGACGTTGTTCTTTTCAGAGCGTCTGCTTCCACAGCCTTTAGAGCTCCAAATATCATTCAGATTAATGAAAAAATTGTCGTAAGAAGCGGTACTCGATACGATTATGCTATGGTTCGTTTAGAGCAATTGGCTGGACTGGGTAGTGATGATCTTGATTCAAGACTATCTATGCAAAGGCAAGCAACAGGGGCTTCTAATTTAGTCTCTGAAGAATCTGATAATACCTCTGTAGGATTTGTAATAACCCCAACTGGAGGTTTAGAAGGGTTAACCATCACAGCTGATTATTGGACAATAGAAAAAGAGAATACTATTGGCTTATTTGGAAGAAATAATCATACCGTTGAAGATATGGCACTTCGTTTTGCCAATGGAACCAATGGTTGTGCTACCTTCACGGCTAACCCAGCAGTAGTTAGAAGCGCTCCAGATGAGGATCAAATAGACGCAGCAGCAGCTGTAGGAGTGTGTCCATTTGGTAATGTTAAGCATGTTGAAGATAACTACTTGAACCTAGCTACCAGAACTATTGAGGGTTTTGATGTTGGTATGTACTACAACATTGATACCAACTTTGGAGACATTGGTATTCGATACATTGGCAGCTTTATTGATAAGTTTGAGCAAACACCAGGTGGTGAATTTGCAGCTCTTAAAGAAAAACAGGACGCAGGAGAAATACCTGCTGATATCCCTCTAGGTGGTTTTGGTGATCTATTGTTAATGGATGGTAATTATGATGAGAAACATTCATTAAGAGTTTCCTGGAGAAAAGGACCAGTTGGTGCCTCACTCACTGCTTTGAGAAAAGGTGAGTTTTATCAAAACAGCCTGACTCAATCAGACGGGACAAGGTTTATCATTGATGCAATGACAACAATGGATTTAAGTCTAGACTATCGTTTTGATATCTCAGATTATGATGCCAAGGTAAGGCTAGCAGTTAAAAACATAGCTGATGAAAGAGCGCCACTTGCAGATCGTTATTACGGTTACTTTGCAGATGCTCACCAAGATTTAGGCAGAAACTTTTATCTTGATTTTAGAGTTTCTTTCTAGGACTACAAAAACCAATGAAAAAGGGAACTTCGGTTCCCTTTTTTATATCTAATAGAGCTTTGTGCAGTTAGAATTAGTTAATAAGATTTTTGTTCATTATGATTATTAGAGTTCTATCAGTATTATTTATCTCTTTCAATGTTTGGGGTCAAAACTCCTACATTGATTATCAGTCCCCCTATCATTCAACCATTAACAATAGTGGCATGGTAGTTTCACAAAACATTGATTCTTCAAAGATAGGAATTGAGATCTTAAATAAAGGCGGTAATGCCATTGATGCTGCTGTCGCGGTTGGGTTTTCTCTTGCTGTGACGCTACCTAGAGCAGGTAACTTGGGTGGCGGTGGATTTATGGTGTTTTATCTCAAAGAAAGGGATGAGATTTTCGCAATTGATTACAGAGGTCAAGCTTCTAGAAAAATCAATCTTGATGATATTTTTAATGTGGATTTGCCTAAGGACTATGAAAAAGCAGATAGGGATATTGTTCGATACGGCTATAAAGCTTCAACAGTTCCAGGAACAGTCTCAGGCTTGATTGAGGTTCATAAGAATTTCGGAAAGTTATCATTATCTGAGATCTTAATTCCCGTGATTAGACAAGCTTCACAAGGGATTATTGTGTCCTATGATCTAGAGCAAGCAATTAAAAGTTCGCCTCAGTTATACCAAGACCTAGAATCAAGAAGAATATACTTTAGAAATGGTAAACCCATTAGTGAGGGGTCCTTAATGAAAAGACCTGATTTAGCAAAGACCCTAGAGGTACTTTCTGCTAAAGGCGCACAAGCTTTTTATCAGGGGGAAATCGCTGAAAAGTTTATTCTTGCAATGGGGTCAAACAAGGGATTTATCACATCAGATGATCTAAAAAATTATAAATCAAGATTCACGACACCCATAGGCATCAATTACAGAGGCAACAAGATATACACTCATGGTCCACCATCAGGAGGCGGCATTACTTTATTAAGTGCTTTAAAAATATTAGAAAACTTTAATCTCAAAAAATACAAAAGTAATTCAGCAACCACATATCACTTATTAGCTGAAGCTTTAAGAAGAGGGCACAACAATAGGTCACATCATGTTGGAGACCCCAGTTTTTATGACAATCCGATTGATGAATTCCTTTCTACAAAAAGAACCAAAGAACTCGCGAGAAGCATAAATTTTAAAAAGGCTTCATTAGCTTCCCAAATAAAACCATTGAGTGTTAAACAGGAGTCAAAGGACACAACTCATTTTTCTATTATTGATAACCAGGGTAATGCAGTGTCAAATACTTATACTTTAGGGTATTCGTTTGGTTCAGGGGTTACGATTCCAGGGACGGGAATCCTTATGAATAATCAAATGAATAATTTTGCCTATAGGTATGGAGATAAATCCATCAAAGGCAGGGTAGCTAGCCCTGGTAATAGATTTGAACCAGGGAAAAGACCAATGAGCACAATGGCCCCAACAATTATCTTTAATCAAAATGATCAACTGACATTAATTACAGGTTCGCCAGGCGGTTCTTTTATCCCAGACGCTATTCTAAGAGTTATTACCGGGGTTATTGATTTTGATCTTAATATTGGTGAGGCCACAATGTTACCTAGATTACATAAGGATTGGCCTTATTCTGGTTTGGATCATGAGTCAACTGTTAGCTCAGATATTTTAAAGACTTTGACTAAATTGGGTCATCGCACTGAATTATCAAAAACCATGGGAAGCACACAAAGCATTCATATTAATAATGGCCTAAATCACGGGTACGCTGATTTGAGAAGGCCAAACTCAGGGGTTGCAATTCAGACAGATTAGTCATCTGTAATTAAATTTAATGTAAAATATTATTTATGGAACTAAAAATCATTTACTGGGCTGTATTAATTGTAACCTTTTTAGGTATTTATCTACTGGGTTCACGAACTGACTTAAAACTTTGGGTCAGAGTAATGGCCGCTTTGCTTCTGGGTGCGATTATTGGGCTTATCTTTGGTGATCTTACCCAATCTTCAAAATGGATTGGTGATCTGTTTGTTCGATTTATTAGAATGCTAATTGTGCCTCTTATTTTTACCTCTCTAGTTGCTGGTGTGGTTTCTATGGGTGATCCGAAACGGCTTGGTTCGATTGGAATTAAAACCATTGTTTTATATTTATTGACCACATTTTTTGCCATTATTATTGGCTTGACGCTTGGAACTATTTTTAATCCTGGGGCAGGAATTGATTTGAGCGGTGTTATTCCTTTTGAAACTGCTAGCTCATCTATGAGTGTCTCAGATAGATTATTTGGGATTGTTCCTACTAACCCAATATCTTCATTAGCCAATGGCGAAGTATTACCAATTATTTTCTTCTCCATTCTTTTAGGTATCGGCATTATATTGGGTGGTGAAAAGACTAAAACTTTAGGAGATGTATTTTCCTCAGCAGCTGAGGCTGTTCTCAAAATCGCCTATTTAGTAATGCAATTGGCTCCCTATGGTGTTCTATCTCTAATCGCTTGGGTTTCAGGCACTATGGGCCTTGCAGCTTTACAGAATCTTTTTGTTTTAACCGTTATCCTTTACGCAGGCTGCCTGTTTCATATGATATTTGTATACGGAGGATTAATTCGTATAGTTGCTGGATTACCGTTAGGTAAGTTCTTCAAAGGTATTATTGATGCTCAAGCAGTTGCTTATTCAACTTCATCTAGTTCAGCAACTCTTCCAGTGACACTACAATGTGTGCAAAAAAACTTAGGGGTTAAGAAAACCGTTGCTTCTTCTGTTCTTCCTCTCGGTGCTACCATTAATATGGACGGTACGGCACTCTATTTAGGAATAGTCGCCTTATTTTCAGCTCAAATATTCGGTGTTGAATTATCTTTTGCTGATTATTTTCTTATTGCAATGACGGCAACACTAGCTTCTATCGGGACAGCAGGTATTCCATCTGCTTCTTTGTTTCTTCTAGCTACGGTCCTTTCAGTCATAGGGATTACAGATGCACAGACTGCTCTTATAGTCGGATTTGTTTTACCATTTGATCGAATTTTAGATATGGCTAGAACTGTTGTTAATATTACTGGAGATGCAACAGTTTCAGTGTTGGTTGCTAAATCAGAGGGTGAATTAAATGAAGCAGAATTCCGCGATGAATCTGGTGACTTTTAAGATACTTTGGCCATGCCATGAGAAGAACTAAAATTATTGCTACATATGGCCCATCACTAGAAGATCCTAAGATACTCACTAGAGTATTAGAAACAGTTGATGTCATCCGCGTTAATTTAGCACACGGCAGTTGGGATGAGGGCAGTGGTCAGAGTAACGAGAAAACAATAAAACTGATCCAAAAAGCTGCTAAAAAAATTAAAAAGCCTATAGCAATTCTAGTTGATTTGAAGGGAAATAAAATTCGTATAGGTGATGTTAAAGATCATGTTTTGAATCTAGAAAAATCATCGATTCTCACTATACGTTTCACCACTGAGAAAGCTGCTGAAAAAGAAAATGAGGTTGTTATCAATGCTGAGCATTGTTTCGAGAAAATCTCGCTCGAAGACACGATCCTAATGGATGACGGTCTTATCAAGTGTCGAGTTGATAAAATTTCTGAAGCAGAGAAAACTCTGCAATGTGAAATTATTGACGGAGGATTACTCAGAAGTAATAAAGGCTTTGAAGTTGAGGGCAAGATCATCAATCAAACAGGCTTAGATGATGATGACAAGAATGATATTAGGAGACTAGCTAAATTAGGGGTGGACTGGATTGCTTTATCATTTGTAAATGAGGCAAGTGATATTAATCAAGCCAGAGAAGTACTATCAGAGTCAGCTAGCACTATAAATCTTATTGCAAAAATCGAACGAATGGATGCTCTTAAGCAACTCTATTGGATTATTAAAGCGAGCGATGGAGTAATGGTTGCCAGAGGTGATTTAGCTCTCCAATCAGGCCCTGGCGAATTAACTGGCTTACAAAAAAATATTATTAAACAAACCGTTAAGGGCAAGAAAGTTGTTATTACTGCTACTCAAATGATGGAATCTATGATCTCAAACCCAACCCCAACACGAGCTGAAATGACTGACGTATCCAATGCCGTCTTGGATGGAACGGATGCTGTTATGTTATCGGCTGAGACTGCTGTAGGTGCTTACCCAGTTCAAACTGTCCAGGCAATGGATGAAGTGTGCAAAGGTGCAGAAACTTATCATCAAACGATTTCAGGAAAAGACGAATTTGAATATTCAGAACTACAATATGTAGATCATGCCATTGCCTTAAGTTCTATGAGTATTGCGAGAAATATGGATATTAAGGCTATAGTGACATTGACAGAATCAGGTTCAACTGCCCTGATGCTATCAAGAATAAGGTCTGAGATACCTATTTATGCATTCACACGTAATAGCGACACACAAAGGCGCGTTGCTCTCTACCGTGGTGTTATCTCCTATCCTTATCCATTTAATGTAGACAGAATGGAAGATGCAATAAAAGAGATTAGAAAAGAGCTTCTTAGTTCGAATCTAGTCAATGCTGGGGATTTTGTTATTATCACTTCAGGTTTACCATTAAAAGTTTCTGGTGGAACCAACTCTCTACAAATCATTAAAATCTAATTTAGAATAAATTTCTTTTACAAGGTTTTATTTAGTAATACAATCTCATTTTCTATACATCAAGCTTAATTATGGATTACCAAAAAGTCGGCATAAGTGCTCTTTCAACTTATGTTCCACCTTATCGTGTGGACCTAGAAAAGTGGTCTGATTGGACACATCAATCGTGGGACAAAATAAAGCAAGTTATTGGAACGGGCTTTAGAATGTTAGGCCCCAATCAAACCATCTATACCATGGCCGCCAATGCGGTTCTTGATTTAATATTATCGAATAAGATTAAACCCTCTGAAATTGGTTTTCTAGCTCTAGGCACTGAATCAAGCACTGATAACTCAGCTGGCTCGATTATTATTAAAGGCATGATAGATAAAGAATTAAGAAATAGATCTATGCAGCCAATTTCTAAGAATTGTGAGGTTCCTGAATTTAAGCAAGCTTGTCTTTCAGGTATTTACGCTGTAAAGAATGCAGTTCGTTTCATAAAAACTGATGCGCCGTCATTAAAAGCTATTGTTGTGTGTTCCGATATAGCTCTGTATCAGTTAGGGACCAGTGGTGAACCAACACAAGGTGCAGGAGCTGTTGCTGTTCTTATTGAATCAAACCCAAAAATAGCTGAGGTAAAGACTTCAGAGTCTGGCTCGGCTTCTGATTATCGTCATTTAGATTTTAGAAAACCCATCCACTACAGAGCAAAACAGGCTAATGGACATTCTGATTTTGATCTTGATCTGCCTATTTTCAACGGTAAATATTCATCTTCCTGCTATATTGATGGCACCATTAATGCCCTAGACAATATGGCATCAAAACACTCCGAACATTTATCTGACCATTTGAGGCAAGTTGCTGCGGTGTTTATGCATCGCCCATTTCATAGAATGCCAATGACAGCATTTTCTATTGCCTATCTATATGCTCTAGTGAAAGGTGGGGTTAATGATCAGAGGGAATTAGAGGAATACGCTAATATTGCGGATGTTAGTTTTAACGATATTCTGACTGAACTTAACAATATACCTAATGTCAGTGATTTTCCTGATAATGATATTAATCGTAATGCTTTCCCCATCGCTAGTAAGGTAATGAAGACTTTACTTAATGACTCTGGTTTTCAGAAAAAGATTTTAGCTAAGCTTGATTTTGGTCAAGATCTTACAATGGAAATGGGTAATATTTATTCAGGATCAGTTTTTGGTTGGCTTTCAGCAGGCCTAGAAGAAGCAAGCAAAAAAGGATTGGATTGGTCAAATAAAGAAGCACTTATTATTGGCTATGGAAGTGGAGATGCTGCGGAAGTTATCCCAATTATTTTTGCTGAAGGTTGGGAGCAAGCAGTTCAAATATCTCCTTTCTCACTGGCGTTTGAATCATATATTGATTTATCACATGAGCAATACATTAAACTCCGTTCAGAGAAAACAACTAATGGTATTGACTATCATTTAAACAATCAATTTGTAGTCCACAAGATTGGGACAGAAGAAAGAGATGATTTTCAGGATGCGGGTATAGAGTATTACGAATACTTAAATTAGTTTAAGTATTTTTTATACCAAGCCAGATACCGTTCCAGAACATCTTTATTGTAGCTTGGAGTTGAGAATGAATGATGCTCGCCAGGGTAAACAACCAGTTCTGTTGGAATATTTAAATGCTTTAGAGCTTGATACATTTGTTCTGAGCCAATTAATGGAACGTTATAATCCTTTTCTCCTACCAAGAAAAGTGTTGGTGTGACTATTTTATTTGCATTTAGAAAGGGGTGGGAAACTCTTAGCCACGTCTCAGTATTATCCCAAGGAGTGCCCATTTCAGCAATGTATTCTCTTATGTATTGATCATCACCAAAACCACTGAGTATATTTGCAATACCAGCTCCTGAGGTAGCTGCTTTGAAACGCTGATCTTTAGCGATGACATAATTTGTCAGCATGCCACCATAACTCCATCCACCTAAACCTAATTTATTCTCATCTATATAACCAAGTGAAATTGCATAATCAGCTAATTCACTAATATCATCAGCATCAATATTTCCCCAATCAGCAAAGATCACTTTTTGAAAATCTAAGCCTCTACCTGAGCTTCCTCTGGGGTTAATTGCCATAACCACATAGTCACTAGCTGCAAACAATTGCCAATCATAGCTAAAGTAAAGCCCATATTGTGAGACAGGACCACCGTGCATCCTAATGATTAAGGGGTATTTTTTTGATGGGTCAAAATTATCAGGCTTGATCATCATTCCAAATAATTCTTCACCATCAGTAGCTAAGAAAGAAATAGTTTCTGTTTCTAAGATTTTTCTTGAGGATAAAAGTTCAGAATTATGATGAGATTGTTGACTGAGATTACCCTCATCATAGAAAAAAACTTCATCAGGTGAATTAGTATTTGAGAGGATTAAACCTATTTTTCCATTTCTAACCACATAGTTTTTTGCCCATCCAGAAATATAATAATTAGGCGGTGTAATTCTTGAGATCGTTTGATCCTTCAGCGAATACTTTGCCAATTGACTTTTCATATTGTCCTCAATGATAAAATATATGTTTTGGCCATCATCGGACCATTGTGGCGAGGCTGTATTGAGGTCTAACTCTTTTGTTAGTATAGAGTTTATTTTTGTATCCAAGTCTATGACAGCTAACTCTGTCAGCGCATACCATAAAAGCGCAGAGTCATCACCATAAAGATAAGCAATTTTCTTACCATCAGGGCTCCATTGAGGTCTGGAGTTTGCTGAATCTGATCCAGGGGCGGTGGTTAGCTGAATAGGGTCTTCAATTGAATCAATTTCAAGAACATAGATATCATAATTATCAGTTCGATCCATATCACCAGTTTTTGTCACATAGGCAATTTTTTTGTTATCTGGGGACCATGATGGAAGAAACTCATTAGAGCTTCCTTTGGTGAGTTGTTTTGTAGTTCTGCTGTTAATATCCAATAGGTACAGATGTTGTCTTTCATCACCTAAAAAATCATTTCCATCTTGTTTAAAATGATACCGATCTATGACAATTGGTTCCGGGGTTTTGATGCTAGTTTTTTTTGTTTTTTCATCACTGGCTTTGGATTCAGCAACCAAGATTATTTTCTTACCATCTGGCGACCATTCAAAATCATTGATGTTTGCTTTGAGTCTTGTGATTTGTCTTTTTACTAAATTTTTAGTATTGATTGTCCATATTTGTTGATAATCTGCATACTTACCTCTTCCTGGTGCTAAATATCCTAGCAATATGTCATCTGGGGAAAAACTAGTTTTTCCAACCCAATGATTACCTTTGAGAAGAATTTTTTCTTTATTTTTGTTTAAATCTAGTAACCAGATATCGTTACGATAGCGGTCTTTTTTTTCATCCACGGATGAAACAGAATAAACCATGAGATTGGCTGAGTGAGACACATCAATTGAGCTTATGTCTTTAAGTTGATTTAGATCGTTAAGGGTTATTCTCTCTTTAGACAATTCAGAGGATTGGCTTGCATCAATAGCAGCAAGAAAAAGAAAAATACTTAAGAATAATGTGGAGAATTTTATATGTTTATTCATATCCTCAATGATAATGATTTCTAAGAGTTTTAACCATTGAAAATACAAAGATAGGACTTAAAATCAAAATAGGGGGTGACATTAATAAAATCAAATCCATCGCTGTTCGATTACTGCCAATAATAAATAAGCACGCAGGAATAATAGCTAAAACAGAGGCCCAAAATAAACGACTTGAACGAGTAGGTTCAGAATAATTGATTCCTGTTTTTCTAATATGAGATGCGAGGATGTAGGAGACAGAATCATATGAGGTTGCAATAAAAATAACGACAATTAAACAATAAGTGAAAAGAAAAACCTTACCAAAAGGTAAAGATAAAATAACTTTTGTAGCAGCGACTTGATGCCCCTCATTTGCTAGAATGCTTGAGACTTCCATTTGACCTGATAGCTCAAGATTTATGGCGTAATTACCCATAATCGCAAAGAATAGAGTACAACCCAAGCTACCTAAAATTAACATACCAAGAATAACTTCTCTTAAAGATCTACCTTTTGAAACTCTGGCAACAAATAATCCCACTTGAGGCCCAAGTGCTAGCCACCATGCCCAGTAAAAAATTGACCAGTCATCAGCAAATTTTGATTTTTCGATAATACCTAAGGTATTCATACCAGCAAAGTTAATAGCTAATTCTTTAAATGCACTATAGGTTAATATGAGTATTTCTTTTGTTGGTCCCAGGATTAAAATAAACATTAAAAAGGTTAATGCCATAATGACATTGATATTACTGATCAATCGGATGCCATTATATATACCTTTATAGACACTATAACCAAAGAGCATGGTGCATAAAGCTAACATACTTAAATCAAGCATCAGATTATGTTCGAGATTAAATAATTCAGAAACTCCAGCTCCTATAACAGGGACATACATACCTAAGGTTCCACCACTGGCTCCAATGAGCACTAAGACAAAAATAAAATCAACTGAACGCCCAATAACAGAATGTTCTACTGAGACATTTGAATTAGTTCTTAAACCTGAGCTAAGCCTAAGAGACCCAAGTTTATAATGATAGTAAGGAACCGCTATGGTTATTGTGGGAATCAAATACAAAGCCCAACCACTTAAACCCCAGTGAAACATTCCATAGGCTGAAGCCAGATGATAGGCTCTCTCAGAATAAGCTTCGATTCCAAAAAGAGATTGATCGACGTAATAAGCCCACTCAACCACACCCCAATAAAGTATTCCTCCTCCTATACCTGAACAAAACAACATCGATGACCAGCTCAAGTTAGTGTATTCAGGGGTTGAATCTTCCCCTCCAAGTCGATAACCACCATATTTGGTCATGCATAGAGATATCATGAAGATTACTGTTAATAAGGTGAAGACCATATAAGTGGACCCAAAAACATTTACAATATTTTGATAAGTCTCACGAATAAAAGTTTCTGCTTGGCCTGGAAATAGCACCATAGGAATGGTAATCACTGCAATGGCCAGCAACACACTAAATACTGTGAATTTGTCAGTTGAATTATTCTTCATCTTGTTCAGTTGTTGTCGTTTCTATTGGCAATTCTTGTTTTACCATATCACCAACCATGATGAACTCAAACATGACAATAAAAATGAAAATTAAGAAAAATACAACTAGGCTAATAATGGTTTCTTTCATAGGTAATTTCTAAACAAACAAGTCTGGATTTTTAATTAAATAAATCGTGTTTTCAATTATGTGTGTATTATATTACTTAAATTACTGAGGTATAGGGAGATTTCAAATGAAACCGGGAGATATTGATAGGACAGATGGGAAATTACCCCAAAAAGAATTGGGTTCATTAAACCCTATTCCTGCTATGTCCATTCAAGAGCAGAGACGATTGCAAATTGAACGCTTAGCTGCTGGCTTTAGATTGTTTGCTTTGTATGGATTTGATGAAGGGTTAGCAGGACACATCACACTTAGAGACCCAGAATTCTCAGATCATTTTTGGGTTAACCCTTTGGGCATGAATTTTAATCATATTTCAGTTTCTGATCTCCTGTTAGTTAAAGAAGACGGAACTATTATTCAAGGTGATCGACCTATTAACCCAGCTGCTTTTTATATTCATTCATCCATTCATAAGGCAAGACCTGACGTTAATTCTGCAGCTCATGCTCATTCTATACATGGAAGAAGTTTTTCTGCCTTAGGTAAATTACTGGATCCAATTACACAAGATGCAGCCCTGTTTTTTGAGGAACAGTCTATTTATTCAGATTACGGGGGCGTGGCTTTTGATAAAAACGAAGGGGAGGAGATTGCTAAAGCTTTAGGTGATAAAAAAACAGTTATTCTTCAAAATCATGGTCTATTGACCACTGGAACAAATGTTGATGTTGCGGTTTGGTTGTTTATTTCTATGGATAAATGTTGTCAGAGTCAACTAATCACTGAAGCCGCAGGTAAACCAATTATTATTCCAGATGAAACAGCACGTCATGCTAAAGCTCAAGCTGGTAGTGAAATGATTTTATGGGCAAGTTTCCAGCCTTTATATGATTTAATATATAAAATAAACCCAGATTTCTTAGATTAAAATGATGCAACAAATACTCAAATCACAACAGCTAAAATCTATTTCAGAACCAATCCCTGATCTTAGGGTTCGTCTTAATCGCCTCGATCGTTTATTGGATATGATGCTTGAGTATCAGGAGCAGATCCCAATAGCTTTAGCAGAAGATTTTGGACATCGCTGCCATAAGGTTTCAAGATTTTCAGATGTTGCTGCAGTGTTTGATTCCATTCACTATATAAAAAAGAATCTAAAAAAATGGATGAAACCAGAATCAAGACATGCAACGCCACCCTTTAATTTGGTTGGAGCTAAAGCTTATATCCAATACCAACCTGTTGGGGTCGTGGGCATTATAAGCCCATGGAACTACCCCTTCAATCTTACCTATGGCCCTTTAGCAATCATTCTTGCAGCAGGCAATAGAGCTATGATTAAACCCTCCG
Organism: Gammaproteobacteria bacterium; assembly: GCA_963578425.1. Lineage (GTDB taxonomy): Bacteria > Pseudomonadota > Gammaproteobacteria > Steroidobacterales > UBA11654 > CACPJA01. Next base: position 16,453 of record CAUZCF010000009.1, read on the forward strand.
AGTTTACTCCTAGATCATCAGCTCTTATGAAAACAATGATTACAAAATATTTTGATACTGATGAGGTCGCTGTTTTTCCTGGGAGTGCTGATATTGGCCAGGAGTTTTCCGCACTGCCTTTTGATCATCTTTTATTTACCGGTTCAACAGCAGTAGCAAAGAAAGTTATGGCAGCAGCTGCTAAAAATTTAGTGCCTGTGACCTTAGAACTGGGTGGTAAGTCTCCTGTTATTGTTAGTGACTCAGCAGATTTAACAGTGGTTGCTGATCGATTATGGTATGGCAAATTAATGAATGCTGGCCAAACCTGTATAGCTCCTGATTATCTTTTTATTGAGGAAAAATCTTTAGAGGATTGGATTCAAATCTCAAAGACCTCAATTGCATCTATGTACCCATCAGTTTTTAGTAATAATGATTATACTTCTATCGTGAATGAGGGTCATTTCAATCGATTAAACAGATACCTTGATGACGCTAAAGACAAAGGCGCAAGAGTCATTGAATTTAATCCTTCAAATGAAAATACAACCGAACGTGTACACCATAAAATGTTGCCATCAATTATATTGGGGGCAACCGATGAGATGTTGGTCATGCAAGAAGAGATATTTGGACCAATACTACCCATTAAAACTTATAAACATTTGGATGAAGCCATAGATTATATTAATAATCATGATCGACCACTTGGTTTGTACTATTTTGGGAAGAATAAAGCGGAGGAAAATCATGTGCTCAATAACACCGTTTCTGGTGGGGTTGCTGTTAATGATGTGATTTTTCAGTTTGTGCAGGAGGATCTTCCTTTCGGGGGTATTGGTCCTAGTGGTATGGGCCGATATCATGGGATTGAAGGTTTTAAGACTTTTTCTAATCCAAGGGGTGTCTATAAGCAAACCCCACTGGAAGTGGCATTAAAGATTGTTAGACCACCTTACGGTAAATTATTTGATCAAGTACTATCGACTCGTATTAAAAAATAAATGACCAAAGAAATTGACAGGCTCTTGCAAGCCAAGTTGCATGATTTAGGATTCGATGTGATTGAGAAGCATATTTTTCTCTGTGCAGACCAAACCGAAGCCAACTGTGCACCCAGAAAAAAAACAATTCTTTCATGGGAATTTCTTAAACAACGACTCAATGAACTTAATTTAGATGGAAGAGGAGGGGTTTATCGATCCAAAGTCAATTGCCTTCGTGTCTGCTCTCAAGGTCCGATAGCGGTTGTTTACCCAGATGGGGTTTGGTATAAAAAGTGCACACCAGAAGTCTTAGAAAAAATAATCCAAGAACACATCATTGGTGGCAATGTTGTTAAAGAGTTTGTCATTTCAAAGCAGAATTAAGAGTCTCTAGAAAATAGGTTTCATTAGCCCTTTGAATTAAATAGGCGTGAATGTCTTCAGCATCCTGCTCGCTTAATCGTTGTGCAAAACCAACCATACCTTTTTCTGTGTAAAGCCCGCCAAGGGTAATTTCCATAAATTTCTCATGCGTCTCTTCGGTCATATATCTCAGATCTGCAATAACTCCTCCTCCCATCGCACCTGCTCCATGACACATATGGCATTCCCAATGAAAAAGGTCTTCACCTCTGGCAATACTGGCTTGATCTTCTATTGGCGGAGGCGGTTTAGGCATATTAATGTTAGTGGGTCTTTCAGGCAATTGAATGTCTCCATCCAATGAAAATGTTACGATCCGAGCATTGATAGGTCCACCTGAATATTTTGGTGGTAAACCCGCTTGGATTGCAAAGACTCCTCCATAGCCTGCAACCACAGTGACATATTGTTTGCCATTGATATTGTAGGTGATTGGTGCAGCAACAATTCCAGTTTGTAAATCTTTGCTCCATTTTCTCTCTCCTGTCTTAGCGTCATAAGCAACCAGTTCACCATCAGATGTTCCTTGAAATACAAGATTTCCTGAGGTCGATAAAATTCCCCCATTCCAAGGCAGGGTTAAGTATTGTTTCCATACTTCTTTTTGTGCCACAGGGTCCCACGCGCTTAAACGACCTCTCACACTTCTTACAAGTAATGACAATTGAAGTAGATTCTTTGGTGGAGCTATAGCCGTCATGTCAACTCCGAGGTTCCAACCGGTCTCATCGTATTTATAATTGTCATCTTTTAAAAATGGCATATAAAGCTCTTGAGCTGGAATGTAGACTAAACCTGTCTCTGGACTATAAGACATGGGCATCCAGTTATGACCTCCTAATGCCCCTGGAAACACAAGTTTAAAGCTTGTCTCATAATCACCCAGATCAGTTTTTAATGGTCTACCTGTTTTTGAGTCAACACCACTGGCCCACGTCACTTTCACATAATTTTCTGCAGATAAAAACTCACCATTGGTTCTATCAATAACGTAAAAGAACCCATTTTTTGGTGCTTGCATCAATACTTTTCTAATTTTTCCATCAATAGCAATGTCAGCGAGAATAATATGTTGAGTCGCTGTGTAGTCCCAGTTATCACCTGGTGTGGTCTGGTAGTGCCAAACGTATTCTCCGGAGTCAGGTTTTAAAGCAACAATGGAGGATACAAATAAATTATCTCCGCCTTCTGGACTTCTAATTTTATAGTTCCATGGGGATCCATTCCCTGTGCCTATGTAGAGCAGATCAAGCTCTGGATCATAAGCCATAGAATCCCAAACTGTGCCACCCCCGCCAAATTTCCACCACTCGGACCCCT